>CAYOCE010000006.1:15378-39457 GCA_964402405.1 uncultured Hyphomicrobiales bacterium
GATAATGGTGCCCCAGGCCCTCGGCCTGAATACCACCCCGGGTATTATGGCGCGTTCATCGTAGACCCCAACGGTTGGCGGATTGAGGCCTGTTTACATAACTATCAAGGATGAAGAAATGACACATATTGTTGAAGGTATAGATATTAGTAGCCTGTTGAAGGCACGGGATCGGTTTGAAAGATTTCGAAAGAATTTGATTGATGATCAAGCAAAACTGGGAGCGATACATGCTCTCAAAGTTGTTTATGAGCTCGCCTGGAAAACTATGAAACGTATTATTCAAACTCGAGGCATTGAATGCGGATTTCCTAAGGATATGTTTCCTAAGGCAGAAGTTGAAGGGCTAATTGATAATAAACAACTATGGTTTGACCTGCAAACAACACGTAATCTAACAGATTACGCTTATGAGCAAGAGTTTTTGGATAAAGTGGTTGAATCTTTTGACTCATTTTCAAAAACTTTAAATGATTTTATTGAACGACTTAAAACATTAAAGTAAAAGGCCCCAACCAAATGACCATCATGAAAAAGGCTGCGGCTATTGAACAAGAGGCCCTCGATTTTGGGTTTGAATGGTCGACTCATCAAGAGGTTTTAGATCAGATCATCAGCGAATGTCATGAGGTTGCGGAGGTAATGAAGGAAAATCAAGGGAATGCGCGCCTGCAGGAGGAAATAGGGGATTTAATGCTTGCGACCATTGAGCTGTGTCAGTTCTTTAATCTGGATCCAGAAGAAACATTGGATAAAGCGGCCATCAAATTTCAAAAGCGATTTGATGAGTTGAGAAAACAGGCGAACGTAGCTGGGCATACCTCTTTAAAAGGTCAGTCTCCCGAAGTTCTTCTAGAGTTTTGGAAAGCCTCAAAAAAAGTGGTTGGATAAATAGCGTATAATAGATAGGATGCAGTAAATAATGACCACCCCGTTGAAAAACGGGGTCCAAGAGAGTGAATTACAATCAATGCATTGCCCGCGTTAGCGTTCCATGGACCCCGACTTTCGTCGGGGTGGTTCTAACCAATGTAAATTTAGGAAACAAATGACGAAACACACACCTTCTATCAAGGATTTTAAGGATACCTTATTTTCTTTGTTTAAATATTCCCGGGCCTCCTTATTGGGGGCGCTGTCGTCTGCCTTTGAATGGTACGACTATGCCCTCTTTGGGTATTTTACGTTGCTGATTTCTCAACAATTTTTTCCGGCCTCCAATCCTTTAACAGCCTTACTTTCCAGCTTTGCGGTGTTTGCCTCTGGGTTTGCCATGCGGCCCTTGGGGGCGATTTTATTTGGATATATTGGCGACAGAATTGGTCGGAAACGAGCGTTGATTTTATCCCTCGTGATGATGGCAATTCCTACAGTGTTGCTGGGGTTACTCCCTACCTACAATATGATTGGGTTTAGCGCCACCATTATGCTGGTCATTATCCGCCTATTGCAGGGGTTAGCTGTTGGCGGCAACTATGGGGGATCTTTTATCTACACCATCGAGCAAGCCCCCAAGCGTCAAAAGTCTTTAGCGGGCAGCATCGCCATGTTTGGAACCCTTTGGGGATTGTTTTTGGGGTCTGGGGTGGCGTTTTTATGTAATCTTATTTTTACCCCTGAACAATTAACCTCCTTTGGATGGCGGATTCCTTTCCTGTTGGGTGGGTTTTCTGTCTTTGTAGCCCATATGCTTCGAAAATCCGAGGTTGCCGAGCATCCCATTGCCACGCCTAAGCAAAAAGAATCAGATTCATTGCCCCTTAAAGCCATTTGGGAATCCCATATCTCTGATGTGTTAAAAGCCATTGGGATTATTCTGTTAGATGGGGTGGGGGTCTATGTGTTGTTTGTGTTTATGACCACTTACGCAACCGTCTTCTTAGGGTTACCCAGCGATAACGTGTTATTGGTAAATACCCTGGGCATGGCATGCCTTGTCACAGCCATCCCCATTTTTGGATACTTGGGAGATATCTATACTCCCCAACGGATTTTGAAGTATGTATCCTTGGGATTCCTAGTTTGTTCCTTGCCTCTATTTTATTGGCTGGTCAGTAATCCCAGCATCTTGGCTCTTTCGTGCCTGCAGGGAGTCTTTGCCATTTTGGTTGGCGCAGCCTACGGGGCCCTCCCTTCAACGGTTGTAGGCATCTTCCCCCGCCATATCAGATACACTGGTTGCGGACTTTCTTTCAACATCAGTGTGGGTGTCTTCGGGGGAACAGCCCCCTTCGTGGTCACCGGCCTCATTCACCTGAGTGGGTTACTCATTGTGCCCGGGATTATACTGACGCTTGTGGGAGTGTTTAGTTTCCTTGCTGTAAAGCATCTGAAGAAAGAACATGATTAGCACCTTATTTGATCAATTGGCCTCCCCTGAGATGGTTCAAAAGGGTTTGACGTCCTCCTGATTTCCCTATATTAATGGTCCAAGGATTTATCATGACAAAAAAACCGGACCATGCACGCAAGATCATTGCCCAAAACCGTCGGGGGCGCTTTGATTATTTTATCGAAGAAACCCTAGAGGCTGGTCTTGTCTTAAAAGGCAGCGAAGTAAAGTCCTTGCGTCTGGGTCGGGTGAATATTAACGATTCCCATGCGGCTACAGATGGGCAACGGGAAATGTTCCTTTATAACTTTCATATTGGGGAATATACGGGGGCAAATCAATTTAATCATGAACCCTTGCGGCCTAAAAAATTGATTCTCCATCGTTGCGAAATCAACAAGCTTATTGGATCCATTCAACGCAAAGGGATGACCCTAGTTCCCCTCAGTCTTTACTTTAATCCCAAAGGTATGATTAAAATTGAATTAGGGGTGGCAAAGGGTAAGAAGCAGCATGACAAACGCGCAGCCGAAAAAGACCGGGAATGGAACCGGGAAAAAGAACGTGTTTTAAAGGACTATAAGTAGGTCCCTTGTAATATGTGCGAAGAATGCTTATTTGAATAATAGGGTAAAAAATTAACGCTTCTTGAACCATCCCCGCGGAGGCGGGGATCCATGGACCCCGGCTTTCGCCGGGGTGGTTGGAAGGGGCGATTGAAATAGACCTTTTAAGAAGGAGTTTTAAAATGAACTGGATTACCAATTACGTCAGGCCTAAGCTAAAGGTTTTAGTTGGTCAAAAGACCGAGGTTCCTGATCATTTATGGCACAAGTGCCCCAAGTGTGAGCAAATGATTTTCCACCGGGATCTGGAGGCGAATCTTCATGTGTGTCAACATTGTCAGAATCACTTGCGCATTACGCCCACCCAACGCCTAAAACAACTCTATGATGAGGAAAAATTTACAACGTTTCCTCTGCCCAAAGTAGCAACGGATCCTTTGAAGTTTAAAGACACCAAAAAATACATAGATCGGTTGAAAGACTACAAAGAAAAGACTCAAGAAGAAGATGCTATTGTGGTGGCCAAAGGAAAAATTGGCGGTCATACGGTTATTACAGCGACCTTCAATTTTTTCTTCATGGGGGGATCCATGGGGATGGCTGTTGGGGAGGCGCTGGTTTTTGCAGCTGAGCAGGCTTTAAAATATAAATGCGCTTTACTCGTTATTTCAGCTTCTGGAGGGGCCAGAATGCAGGAAGGGATTCTATCTCTGATGCAATTGCCTCGTACCGTGATTGCCGTGAATCTGGTGAAGGAAGCAAAGTTACCCTATATCGTATTACTCACAGACCCCACAACAGGAGGTGTTTCCGCCTCATTCGCCATGTTGGGGGATATAGCCATTGCAGAACCCAGTGCTATGATTGGATTTGCAGGGGCGCGGGTTATTGAAGAAACGATTCGGGAAAAGCTACCTGAGGGGTTCCAAACAGCTGAATATTTAAAGGAGCATGGCATGGTGGATATGGTGGTGCCGCGTTTGGAATTAAAAGAAACCCTCGCGACTTTGTTAGGACTTATTAAAGGCAATAAAAAATGAAAAAAGATCTGAAGCAAGTCGATACCCATCTTCCTAATTCTATTGCCAGCTCTAGTGGATTGTTTAGTTCTGGGTGTGAGGAATACGTTTTACGCCGAATCGGTGAACTTCTCGAATTTCAAACAGTGAATCAGTAAATTTAACGATCCACAGTTTGAAAATTGGTAAGTGTCTTTTTGTTTTTCCAGCGCCGATGTAGCCACAACCATTGACCAGGATTTTCTCGGATCCAGGATTCAATGCATAAGTTGGCTTTGTTCATTAAATTCTCCGCATCTTTTTGAATATCCCCAGACTTTAGAATTTCTAAAGGAGCATGGAATATAATCTCAAATCGAGAGGTGCCTGGAATGCGTTTTACCTGAACCGGCACAAAGGGAACATCAAATTTGATGGCCATCTTGGCAAGGCTGATGGTTGTTCTAGCAGGTCGTGCAAAGAAGGGGAGCATGACCCCATCGCTGGAATGTTGATCCAACAGCGCCCCTACAAATTCTCCATTTTGAATCACATGAATTAATTCCCGCGTTCCTGCTTTATTGCGACCAATCATATTAATCAATGGAGAAGACCTAACTTTCCGAATAAAACTTTCAACAAAATGATTGTGGTGAACACGGGCAATCAGATTAATGGGCATCCCTGCCTGGACAATGCTGGCATGAGACAATTCCCAATTTCCCAAGTGGGCGGCAAAGAAAATCACCGATTTCTTCTGCAAATAAAGGGATTCCACCAATTCAAAGTTATGTGTTTTAATGCGGGAAGGGTTTAGTAAAATTTGATCCATGTGGGGAAATTCCGCAACCACACGCCCCAACGTATTCCATGTTTCTTTAACAATTTCTTCAATCTCTAAATCAGATTTTTTGGGAAAGGCTTCTTTTAAGTTTGATCGTGCTACATTGCTGACTTTTAATTTAGGACCTATTTTCTGGGCAAGACTTCCACAAAAAGCCGTCGCTTTATCCAATGGGATACATTTGATAAGACCATAGAATGCTAAAATTCCCAGAGCTTCGAGTGCCCACAGAGTTTGTTTAAAAAGGTTTCTGAGTAAGCTCATTTGTTTTTTGCTTTATGAATTGAATAAAAGAATTCTCTAACCTTAGATGATAGGGGATAGGAATGACAAGAGGGCGTTTTTCAAGAGGGAGCCGCATAAAATCTTTCTGTGTGGTGATTAAGGGCGCTGTATATCTTTTGGCCTTTTCCAAAAGGCCTTGAAACTCTGCTTCTGATAAAGAATGATGATCCGGAAAGGAAAAGGTCTCTGCAATTTCTATCCCTTCAGATTTTAGCCCGTCAAAAAATTTATGGGGGTAAGCAATGCCAGCAAAGGCAATCACTTTTTTGCCTATGATTTCTTGAGGAATTTCAAGGGTAGGAGTGGCTGTGAAGGTGGCCTTTAGGCCATCCCGACGACTCGCCACGGCATAGCCGTAAGGCGTAGCCGGGAAGTCGGGATCCATGGGCAGGAGAGGTGCTGATGACTCAACCACCAAAACCGCATCCACATTCTTCAATCCTTCCTTCACAGAAACTCTTAGGGGACCCGCAGGAAAAACACATCCATTGCCGAACCCTAGTTTTGAATCCACCACCAAAATAGAGAGATCTTTATGAACGGATTTATTTTGGAGCCCATCATCTAAAATAACAACCTCAGCCCCTTGCTTATAAGCCAAATCAATAGCTGCGGCACGATCGGAACTAACCCAGGTAGGGGCCACCTGGGCCAAAAGCAACGGCTCATCCCCCACCGTTTCAGATGTATCTGTGTTTAGATCTACCTGCTTGGTATCTGTAGATTTTCGTCCATATCCCCGACTAACAAAATTGATGTTAATTTTTTCATCTTTTAGAATCTCAGTAATAGCAATAGCTGTTGGGGTTTTTCCTGCTCCACCTAAAGTTAAATTTCCAATACAAATTACAGGAATTTTAGCTTTTCTTTCAGTCACTCTAAAAGAATTTGCCCAAACAAGAAGCTCATATATTTTTGAAAGAGGCCATAATAAAGCAGAGAGAAATCCTTTTTCTTGTTGCCAAAATTTGGGGGGATGAATCATCTCAAAACCTTTTTCAGTAAGGGGGTTAACTCCTTTAGGATTTTATCTACCGTTTTCGTATGTTCCGTTACCAAAGTATAGGCGTTTTTTGTCAAAGTATTTCTTTCAACATCATTTTTTAGAAGACGATTAACAACTTTTGTCATTTCCTCTGCATTATGAATTGTTTTAATCGCGTTATTTTCTTTAAGTTCTTGAAATATCTGTTTGTTATTGAATGTATGGGGTCCTGCTAGGATGGCACACTTTAGATGCGCCGGTTCCAAGGGGTTATGCCCTCCAATAGGCACAAGACTTCCTCCCACAAAAACGATGGGGGAAAGAGCATAAAATAATCCCATTTCTCCGATCGTATCAGCGATATAAATATCGGTATCTTTTTGGATAGGATCATTCTTAGAACGGCGCGCTACTTTTAAGCCAGTTGCTTCAAAATCATTCACAACTTTTTCAGCGCGGTGGGGATGTCTTGGAATCACAATGGTCAGAATATTTTTAAAGGTTTTCTGAAGGGCAATATGCGTATTCATAGCCGCTGTTTCCTCTCCCTCTCTGGTGCTTGCGGCACACCAAAATGGGCGGTCTTTAATAGCTGTTTCTAAAATCTTTAATTGAGTTGAATCATAGGCAAGGGGAGAGGAAGAATACTTTAAATTTCCGACATATTTTATATCGTGTCCTCCAAATTGTTGAAAGCGTTTTAAATCTTCTTGGGTTTGCGGAAAGATATAGGAAAAGCTAGAAATCATTTTTTTAAAGAGGCTTGAGAATATTTTCCATCGCTTGAAACTCCTCTGGGAAATACGACCGTTTAACAATACCAGAGGGATTTTCTGATCGGCTGTTTTTAAGATTAAATTTGGCCAGTAATCAGCCTCAATGAAAAAGGCAATAGAGGGTTTCCAGTGGTTTAAAAATCGCTGAACATAGGGGGCATAATCCCAGGGCACAGGCTGGTAATAGGCATTCTTGGGTAGCTTTTCTCGTAAAATTTGACCTGACATTTCAGTGCAGGTTGTAAAAACAAAAAATGCATCGGGATATTTTTTTGCAACCACTTTTAACATGGCCATGCCACATAAAGACTCCCCAACGCTTGCACCATGAAACCAAATTACCTTTTTATTTTTGGGTTTTTCATGCAGGGAAAACCCATGCTTTTCAAGGGATTCTTTTTTGCCTTTGATAAAGCAATAAAGCTTTATAAGAGGAAGTATCATCCTATAGATCCCCTTATAAAGGGCTTGTACGATTTTTATGTTCATTTCAAGCATGCCTCGTCTGCTTGTTGATTCAGCTTAATAAGGGCCAAGCGAATTTCTTCCTGCAGAATTTCTTTATCTAAATTACCCCTGATGGGGGGGGCCCAAGCAATGATCCCTTTACTGAAGGGGAGAGCTAAAAAGAATTTATCCCAGCTGGAAAATACTTTATTTCTAGATGTTGAAAAGGTAACGGGCAAAACATCAACCTTAGCCAACTTTGCAATGGCAACGGTGCCCTCACTAACGCTATGGCAGGGACCTCGGGGACCATCTGGGGTAATCCCAATCACATTGCCTTCCTTTAAAAAATCCACAATTTGTTTTAAGGCCTTTGTTCCTCCTCGATTGGTGGACCCAGCGACTGTTTTAATGCCAAAATGCCCCACTGTTTCACTGATTAACTTGCCATCATGATGGTGGGAAATCAGCATATGAAAAGGCCTAATTTTACTGGGCCATGCATAGCATAACATCACAAGGCGTCCATGCCAGAAGCAGGTCAAAAAGGGTTTGTTGTTTTTGATATAGTCTTCGGGATACTCTCTGCCAATCCATGTCCATGAGCTGGTCACATGAACGAAGCGAATATAAAGAGAGGCCAAAAATGCTAAGGTTTTTCTAAAAACAGCATAGGATAATATCCCTGGTTTTTTAGCCATGATTGGAGGCCTCTTGAAACTGCAAACGACAGAGTTGCTCATAGATTCCTTTTTGCTTGCTCAAAGCTTCATGAGTTCCTTGTTGAACAATTTTACCCCCATCCAGCACATAAATTAGATCTGCATCTTTTACAGTTGATAGACGATGGGCAATGACCAAAGATGTTTTATTGGACATCAGATTCTTTAGGGCATTTTGGATTTGTTTTTCTGACTCTGCGTCTAGGGAGGAGGTTGCCTCATCCAACAACAAAATAGGGGCATTTTTCAAAATGGCACGGGCAATGGCAATGCGCTGGCGCTGCCCCCCTGAAAGTCTGTCTCCTCTTTCTCCTACAATCGTCTGATATCCTTCTGGTAGTTCTGCGATAAAATCATGGGCATCGGCTAATTTTGCGGCCTCTTTAATTTCACTTAGTAAAGCTGCTGGATTTCCATATCTGATGTTGGCTTCAATTGTATCATTGAATAAGATGATATCTTGACTAACCAAGGCAACGTTGTGGCGTAAAGACTCCAAAGTATAAGATCTGATATCATATCCATCAATCTGAATAGCCCCATGACCAATATCATAAAACCGGGGAATTAAATTTAGCAACGTTGATTTTCCTGCGCCACTAAGCCCCACCAGTGCTACCTTTTTCCCAGCAGGAACCTCAAGAGTTAGATTGTCTAAAATTAAGGTTTCTTTGGCATACCCAAAACTTACCTTTTTAAAAATAATCTCCCCTTTTTGAATAAGGCGATCTTTAGCAGTCGGCAGATTAATCACATGGGGCTCTAAATCCAACACTTCAAAAATACGCCTAAGGGCCGCTAATCCTTCTTGTAAATTAGCATTTAAATTAGCAAGCTTCTTCAAGGGCTCGTAGGCCATTAGCAATGCGGTGATGAATGAGAAAAAGGCACCCGCTGTATTGGTTCCCTCGATCACTTGGTATCCTCCATAAAGAATCACTGTCACAATGGCGACCCCCCCCAGAGTTTCCATAACGGGGGAAGCAATTGCGCGAATGCGTCCTGTTTTTAAAATCAGACGGAGCATTTCCTGGATGATCGTTACAGCTTTCTTTTTTTCCAAAGCCTCCATGGAGTACGATTTAATTAACCGAATTCCCTGAAACGCCTGATGAAGGAAAGACATAAAATTAGCGGCTTGATTTTGATTGCTTTCTGAAACTCGGCGCATTCTTTTCCCCAGTTTGATAATGGGGAGAAACGATAAAGGAAAAACAAAAAACGTAATGGAGGCCAAGACCCAATCTTGATAAAACATAACCCCTACTAGGCACAAAAGGGTCAGAGTATCCTTTCCCACACTGGTCAATGTGTTGGTTACCATATTGCGCATGGTCTGCACATCATTCGTACACCTTGAAACCAATTTCGAGCTGGTATGATGGTGATGGAAGGCAAGATCCCCTTGAATTAAATGGGAGAATAAGTTTTTTTGTATTTTAGCAATGATAGATTGACCAATATAGTTAATGGTCACTGTTTCTCCATAGCTTGAAAACCCTTTAATCAAAAAAACCAACAGGATACCAAATCCCAATGTGTGGAGCATTTCGCGATTTTCATTTTTGAAGATATCATCAATCACAGGCTCCATACACCAGGCCAATGCACCTGTTGTAATGGAATAAAGGGCCATGAAGAGCAAGCTAAGAAGAATATGGGGCAAGAAATTCTTGAGGTATTCTGTCCACAGCTGTCTTAGGAGAGAAAAGGATGAGTCGTTCTGATATGGAAAGGGCTGTTTCAATCTACGATACGCCGCTATTTCTTCCGGAATCGATCCAAAGAGATGATGTTATCCCCTCCCCCTTTGGATTTTGTAGGTGGTGGAGCCTTTTTTTCCGGAAATTTGGGTTGAAATTCAAGGCTAAAATTCTGAGAAGGATCCGTAAAGTTTAGAACGGAGCTAAACGGAGCCTTAATTGTTTCCGTAGAATCTTCAAAGCTAAGAGTCACGGAGAAATAATCCTTTTCGACTTTTAGATCCCAAAATTCATATTGTAGGACAATGGTAATTTCCTCAGGGTATTCTTTTTTCAAATAATTGGGCAACTCCAGGCCTGGGTGCTGGGAGGCTAACGTAATGTAGAAATGATGGGGGTCATCAAGCCCCTTATCTGCGGCGATCTTCAGGGCCTTTTTAACAACCTCTAACAGGGCTTCTTCTACCAGTGATTCGTAATCTATGTATGCCATAACCATGTTCCAATCTAAATAAAGGGGGGGCTTCTGTTGCCCGGTGCCCCTCCAAACCGCGCTTGCCTGTTTAGGCAGCGAGTGCGCGCCGGCGACGATTGGCAACAATGCGATTCGCATTAGCACCACGACGGCGTTTTCTATTGTTTGCACTTATAACAATGGTCCAATAACGGCGGTACCATGCCGAACGAAAGATAAATCTTTACTACGCACGTCGATCCTATTTCACCCCCCTAAAGAGAACTTAGATCCTGGGATCTAAAGTGGTGGAGGTGCCGGGTACCGCCCCCGGGTCCGCAACGTCTATTTCATTTATCGTTTATCGTCATAGTTGGATCACTCCAACAAAAGTAATATAAGAGCTTTCTTCAAAAAAATCCAATAGAAAAGTATACTTTTATCACGACCAAGTGATATGGCCTTATTTTTAAAACAGTTTTTTTATTTATCCAAAGTTATGTTAACCTAAGAATAGGATCTAAAAAAAATTAGGGGGAAAAATGAAGATATTTTTTAGTATATGTGCTATGGCCTTAGCAATAACAGCAACATATGCAACCGATACGGCAAGGAATCCTGAGAATTCTTTAAGAGGGTATAGATATACAATAAAAATTGGTAATAAAAATTACCCTTTTTTCTCAAAAGAACTAAAAATAGGTAGACCTACTAAAACGTTTCCAAGGGTTAGGCATTTTTATACAGTTGATTTCAAACCAATCTTCCAATCTGTTCATTTAAAAATAGAAAGCAGAAATCTAAAATTTACAAAAAATTTAGGGGGGAAGGAGGCCATAGCAAATTTACCTTATAGGGTTATAAAGGATGTCTACATAATTGATGAAAAAATAATTGTAAGCAGCTATAAGGACTATACAAATGTGAGTAATGGAGGAAAACCTAGCACCATTATAAGCTATGTATTTTTAGGGGATAAAGAAAATTCTGAAATGACCTCAGGTCAAGGTGAGCTGGAAGGCTATGTTTTAGACGATTTAAAAATAAGATCCGCAAGATATTCTGATAATGAAAAAAATCCTGACGAGACTTTTCTTGATTTGGGGTTTAACTTAAATCAGGGAGAAGGGATGGTTTTTCGAATATTGCTACCCAATGGCACCCAGGGAACCTCTGAAGCAAGCTAGGAAGGTAGTCGATATAATATCCTAGATCTATCCTGCATCCCCGATAAAGATCAGAAATACCCATCCACCATTTCTTTCGTTACTTCAGAAAGGGCTCCAGGCTGCCAATGGGGAGTATTGTCTTTATCAATGATCAAAGCCCGAATGCCCTCTGTAAAATTGAGATGCTTTAAAAATTCCTGACTGAGGTGGTAGTCCATTTTGATAATATCCATAATAGGTTTTCTGGCTGCCCATTTCATATATCGATGGGTTACCTTTAGGCTAACAGGACATAGGGTTTCTAGGTGATCCAGGATCTGATACCAGAACTTGTCCTTCTGGGCATCCAAAGATTCCATCATTTCCTCGACAAATCCTAAAGAAAAAATCTCGTCAATTTCCTTGCGGCGCTTTTCCAAAGGAGATTCTCGGGATGGAAGATCCATGTGAGATTCTAAAATCTCATGAACGGATTCATAGGGATTTTTAGATAAATCAGCATTTTCCAGGGCATTTAGCGTTGTTTGAATTCTGTCGCGCGGGATATAGACGGTGGCAAGGCCGCTAAACATAGCATCTTCTGGGGTCATGCGGTGTCCTGTCAATGCCAGAAACATTCCCAAATACCCAGGAGCTTGGTTCAGGAAGTAGGCTGATCCCACATCTGGAAAAAACCCAATGCGATTCTCGGGCATGGCCAAAACACTATGTTCAGTTACAATTCTGTGGGATCCATGAATCGCAAGTCCCATGCCGCCTCCCATGGTGATCCCATCCATAATAGCAATGTAGGGCTTGGGATAATTGTGAACAAGAGCGCTGAGCAGATATTCTTTTTGAAAAAAATCCTTTAAAGTATCCTGATCATCGTTTTTGCATAGGGCGTAGACTTCTCTCAGATCACCACCAGCCGAGAAAGATTTATCCCCAGCCCCTTGGACAACCACGGCATGAATGTCAGGGCTCTGCGCCCATTCCATAAGGTTTTCATACAATAGCCTCGCCATATTGTAATTTATACAATTCAAGGCATCTGGTCGATTTAATAAAATATGACCTATGGAGTTTTTAATGCTAAAGACAATATCCATCAAAGAATTTCCCAAAAAGTGATTTATGTTTTTTTATCAAACCTTGATAAGTCTTACAAGAATATTAAAGGAATCCACTTACCACCAGACTAAAAAGAAAAAGAGCCTTTTAGAGAACGGTTCAGATGGAACGTAGATAAACAACTGGAAAGTACATAAACAGTATAAACAAAGGAGTGGTATTTTTTAGAGTATGAGAGAGAAGAAGAGGGGGACCATGGAACGCTAATGCGGGCAAGACCTTGAATGGTATACACTCTCCTGGACCCCGATTTACATCGGGGTGGTCTCCAGAAGGTAGAAATGCTTCGCGTAATCTTGAGAGTGCGGCTAAATCAGGTTTTTCAGGTCGTCAGATCAAAATTTATATTTTAAAGGAGGCAACCCTGAAAAGTAAGGCTTATTATTCTAACTCTCCCTCAGACTCATGGCCTAAGAGGATAAAGGCGGAGAGTTTTCTCTCACGCCCCTACGGGTGCTTCAGAACTAATCACCGGAGTTTTCTTGGGTTTTTTGGGGAGGGGGATAGAGGTCCGCTGCCGTTGAACAGGACGCGCCTCATCCTTAGCCTTTTCCAAGGCTTTTCCTTCGAACAAATCCTTTATTTCATCACCTGTTAAAGTTTCGTATTCTAGCAATGTTTCCGCAAGCAATATCATTTGCTTTTTATGTTTTGTCATAATGGCTTTGGCGGTTGTAATTGCGCCATCCACAATTTTGCGAATCTCCTCATCAATGACCTTAGCAGTTTCAGGAGAGATGTTTTGAGTTTGGGTTACGCTATGCCCCAAGAAAACTTCCTGCTGGGGAGATCCGTAGGCTAGAGGACCTAACTTGTCACTCATTCCCCATTGAGTGACCATATAGCGTGCAATGTTCGTGGCTTGCTGGATATCGGAAGAAGCTCCTGTAGTGACTTTATCATACCCAAAGAACATTTCCTCGGCCAGACGTCCCCCCATAGCAACCGCTAGATCCGCTTGTAATCTACTGCGAGACATGGAAATACGGTCCCCTTCTGGAAGGCGCATCACCATCCCCAAGGCACGCCCTCGGGGGATAATAGTAGCCTTATGGATGGGATCTGAATCGGGCAAATAATGGGCAATCAGCGCGTGGCCTGCCTCGTGATACGCCGTTAGTTTTTTCTCGTCATCTGTCATGACCATGGATTTCCGTTCAGCCCCCATCATGACTTTGTCTTTGGCTTCTTCGAGCTCTGGCATCCCCACAACCCGCCTGCCGCGACGAGCGGCCAATAAAGCAGCTTCGTTCACCAAGTTGGCCAAATCTGCCCCGGAAAATCCTGGGGTGCCGCGGGCAATAATCCGAGGATTAACGGTGTCCGCTGTGGGAACCTTTTTCAAATGAACCTCTAGGATTTGCTCGCGTCCCTTCACATCGGGATTGGGAACAACCACCTGACGATCAAAACGCCCAGGTCTCAATAAGGCGGGATCCAACACATCGGGGCGGTTGGTGGCCGCAATTAAAATCACACCTTCATTGTCACTAAAGCCATCCATTTCAACCAATAATTGGTTCAAGGTTTGCTCGCGCTCATCATTTCCGCCGCCAAGGCCAGCGCCACGATGGCGACCCACCGCATCGATTTCATCAATGAAGATGATGCAAGGGGCATGCTTTTTGCCCTGTTCGAACATATCGCGTACGCGGCTGGCCCCTACACCCACAAACATTTCAACAAAGTCAGATCCTGAAATGGAAAAGAACGGTACCCGTGCCTCGCCCGCAATCGCGCGCGCCAGCAAGGTTTTACCGGTACCTGGAGGGCCCACTAACAAAACACCCCTGGGGATTTTGCCCCCCAGGCGTTGGAATTTCTGGGGATCCCGTAAAAATTCAACGATTTCTTCAACTTCTTGCTTGGCTTCTTCGACGCCGGCTACATCTTTGAACGTCACCCGTTCTTTTTTCTCATCCAACAGGCGTGCTTTGGAGCGACCAAAGCCCATGGCCTTGCCGCCCCCGCCTTGCATTTGCCGGAACAGGAATATCCAAACCCCCACCAATAGCAACATGGGAAACCAGCTGATCAAAATATCCCAGAAGGAATATTCTTTTTTCTTGGAGGCCGCTTCGACCTTAATGCCTTTTTGGGCAAGAGTATTGGCAACTTCGGTATTTTCAGGAACTGTTGTTATGAATTCTTGGCCTTCTTTTTTCTTACCCATGATCATATCACTCTTCATCGTGACTTCAGAAATCTGACCATTTTCTACAGCGCTCTGGAAATCAGAGTAATTGATTTCCTCAACCTTTTTTCCAGCCCCTTCATCAAAGAAATTGGCAGCAAGAACCAGGCCTGCAACGACTAAAAGAGCCATCAACATATTGCGTTGGTTATTTTTCACTTTTCAGTATCTCCATCTATTGGCAAAAAGCGCATTCTTAAAAATTCTGCGCCTAGGTTGGTATTGAAATCCAGAGGGGGCACGCTAATCAGTTGCTCGTCAACCCACAGTCCTGGAATCGTCTGATATATGGTGTGAAATCCGTCAAATTCAATTCCTTGACCGCGTAAAACATTTAGACCAAAATTCCCCAGCATACCAACTTGTACTTTAGAATATATAACTTTTTCCGTAATATTATCAATCAAAAACCGCTTATCCCACATAAATTTTTCACGACTTCTTAAAAAGATTGGGGGAGCTACATGGGTGGGTTCTTTGCTAATCCAAATTTGATCTTTCTTCAATTGCCATATGGTTTTTCCTGCCGCGATCGAAGATCCAGGATTTCCTACAAAAGAAGCAATGGTTTCTAATGTTTGAAATCTAGGCGGATAAGGAAGAGGATTTAGAATCCTCAATATTTTTTGAATCAATCGATGAGTGATTTCTAGGGGCTGATTTTTAAACACTTCTCTAGAAATAGAGATATACCCTTGAGGATGACATGTTGTATAGGGTTCAAAAAGACTAGTTGTGATTTGATCTAGGGCCTGATCCGCAAGAGTAATGCGTTCAATGGATTGAGAAACGTGATCAAAGGATAAATTTAGTTTTTTGCCTTCCCCCAGGAATTTTCGGATGCGAATTCTTTCATAAATCTCCTTTTGATTACTGGGGTCTGAAATATAGGGATGTCCCTTTAAGACAGGTAGCAAAGATTCTTTATGGATATCAAGAAGAGGCCTGAGGATCCAAATTCCATTCACGCTTGTTTTGCCAGCAATGGCGGACAATCCCTTGAGACCGCTGCCTTTAAGAAGTCGCATGAAAAAGGTTTCAAGTTGGTCATCCGCATGATGGGCTAGAAATAGATGCTGAATATGTAACTCATGACATCTTTGGGTTAATAAATCATACCGGGCTGTTCTGGCAGTTTCCTGGATTTTTGTAGTAATCGGCGGATGATCCCAGGATAAAATCTCACATGGAATGCCTTTGGCTTGGAGCCATGCGTTGACTTGATGGGCCTCCCGTGTTGATTCAGGACGTAACCGATGATCCACATGAAGGGCAACGACTTTAGCCTGGTGCTGCTGGGCCCAATCGTGCAGTAAAAATGTTAATGCTAAACTATCCGTCCCGCCCGAGACAGCAACCGCCATGGTCATGCCATGGGGATTGGGGAGCCATTGGGATAGGGTAATATCAATAGATTGTGTAAGAGTATTTCTGTGCACGATAGAATGAGTTGCCTGATTGTATAAAATAATACTCAGCATACTGAACCATAATAGACATCGTCAACCCCATCCTTGACCAATCCTTCTTTTTCCGCCAGAATAAAATCAACAGATGGTTGGATGGTCGCTGTTTTTGATGATTCAAAAATAGAGGAAAGTCCGGGCTCCATGGGAATAAGGTGTCGGGTAACGCCCGGCAGGGGTGACCCTAGGGAAAGTGCAACAGAAAACAAACCGCCTTGATGTCTCGCCATGGCATAGCCGTAGGCGTAGCCGGGAAATCAAGGTAAGGGTGAAAAGGGGCGGTAAGAGCGCACCGCATTCTTGGTAACAAGAATGGCATTGTAAACCCCACCTGGAGCAAGACCAAATAGGAACCGCATTTGATGCGTCCCACGTTTGCGGTTCGGGTAGGTTGCATGAGGCCTTTGGTAACAAAGGTCCTAGATGAATGGCCATCGCCTTTTTGGCACAGAACCCGGCTTATAGACCATCTGTTATTTTGATTTAAATACTATAATAAAAAAATAATAATTGGGAGATCTAAGAATGAACAAGGTAACTGGAACCTATTTAAGAACGCTTTCTCTCATTCTATCTGGCTTATTTCTATCCCTCTCTGTCTACTCCGATGGTATTTTATCCAGTGTTTTCAGTGCTATTAAATTTGCGGGTGTTCAGACTATTGGCGCGGGTGTGGGGAATATGCTGGGATCCTCTGCCTCAATTGCAACCACCTGTGCCCTTATGGGAACAAGTTCTGCCATGGGTCAATTTCAATGCGGGTGGGGAAGTGGAAATACAACAATGGTAAATCCCATAACTTGGTGGGGAAATCCAAACCCCAGTACGACAGGAACGGTGATAGGCGGTCTAGCTGAATCTGCTACTGTAGGCATCGTAGGGGGGCTAATGAACAGAGCTCTCTATGGTCGTATGGGTTTTACGGGGGGTGGATATGGGGCTGGGGCTGGCATGGCTATGGGGGCTGGCTACGGAGCTGGGGCTGGCATGGCCATGGGAGCTGGTTACGGAGCCGGTGCTGGCACGGCCATGGGAGCTGGCGGAGGTTATAGTGGTGGGGGTGGTTATAGCGGTGGTGGTTATAGCGGTGGTGGTTATAGCGGTGGGGGTGGCAATAGCTATGGGGGCAACTATGGGAATAACTATTAAGACTTTTTCAAAAAACCTCTAAAACAATTTCTCTAAACGATCAACTTCTCTGGCTGCAGCCATTAAAATAATTACGTCATGGGCTTTTATGAGGTCACTAGCGGTAGGAATAAAGAAGTCACCGCCCCTGATGATTCCCCCGATTAAAACGTTTTTAGATTTCCCCAAAACGTCAACAGGTTTGCTAACAAGATCTTTGTTTTCATGAACATGTCCTACACAGATTTCGTCAAATGTTTCAGGAAGGGTATAAATAGAATTAAAGTGAGTTCCTTTGCGAATGGATCGCAAAACTTTAGATATGATAATGGCCTGTGGGCGAATAACAGAATCTATCCCGAGAGATGGCAATAACGTAGAGTATATGGAGTTGCTAACAAGTGCAGATGTCCACTGGGCCCCTAAGCTTTTAGCTAATAAACAAGCTAAAATATTACTCTCATTGTCGGTCATGACAGCAACAACCGCATCCATCTGTCCTGCATTGGCTTCTGATAATAGGGTGGTATCAAGGCTCGTTCCTTGCAAAACAATGACTTTTGGAAAATCATCAGCAATGGCCCGAGCATTTTCAGGATCTTTTTCTATAATTTTTAAACCAACATCTGGCAAAATAGATTGTAGTTCTTTAATTAAATTGTACCCAATATTGTCAGCTCCCAGGATTAAAATAGAATCTGGGCCTTTGAATTCACGGTTCGCAATCACATGCAATTTTTTTAACAGGGCTACTTTGCCCACAACCATAACTTCATCCATGGGCAAGATCACATCATCCATGGTCGGAATAAATTGATGGCCTTCCCGAAGGATATAAATAACTTTAAAAGGAAAATCGGGAAGGAGTGCCCCAAGTTCTCGAATTTCTTTGTGGACTAATATAGAATCCTCATGACACCTAACGCCCATGATAGAAACGGTTTCATTAATAGGAATTAGATCTTTAAAACCCACGACTTTTAAGGTGTTTGCAATAAATTCAGCCAGATCCATTTCTGGGGAAATAACATGGTCAATGGGCATATGATTGGGATGATACATGTGGGACCAGGCATCGCGCAAATAATTGACGTCTCGAATATAGGCAATTTTGGTGGGAATGTTAAAAAGGGAGGATGCCACCTCGCATGCTAGCATATTGAATTCGTCTTGTTCCGTTGCCGCAATCAAGATATCTGCCGTGGATGCTCCCACTTTTTCCAGTAAATCTGGATAAGACCCACGTCCTCGAATAGCCTCCACGTCCAAATTTCTATGGGCATTTTCTATTTTTTCAGCGTCCTCATCAATAATAATCACACTATTGCCGGTCTCTGAAAAATATTTGGCGAGGCAGTATCCAACTTCTCCAGCGCCATAAATTATGATTTTCATTTACATTCCCGTTTTGGTTTTTGTAGAGGGTATCACCTCTTTCTAGACCACCCCGACGAAAGTCGGGGTCCAAGAGAGTGAATAACATTCAAGACCTTGCCCGCGTTAGCGCTCCTGGACCCCGACTTTCGCCGGGGTGGTTCAAAAAATGTTAGGATTCAACCTATGTATATCCCTAGAATAGCATATTTTCAAAATGAACACTATAGGATTTAAGGACTAGATCATAGGAGACTTAAAATAACCTTGATCGTAATTCCAGACTCCTGAAGACTGCCTTATTTAGGGTGTTCATCCGCAATTCTCCGGCATCAATTGCCCCGATTACAGCCGTCACTATTTTTTCCACAAAATCAGGATCACGCTTAAATTCTGGATTCCCTGTAGCCGCCTCATTATTAGACAAAATCACCATATCACACCCTGCTGCAAGGGCCATAATGGTTGATCGCTCCAGAGTTAATTTTTCTCCCGTTTTAGGATCTATAATGTTTCGAAGTCCCCCCATGAATAAATCATCGCTGATAATCACTTTATCAGGGGCATGCACTCGTAATTCATCTAACACAGATTTGGACAAGGTTGCAGGCACTGTTGGACCCAGATCTGTAAACAAATGGGCCGTCATAATGGCATCTGTTTTATCAGCCAACTGATGGAAAATATCTTGATGCGCTGGCGTCCAACCCTTTCCCACATTATGAAATCCTTGATGATGGGAATCCCCTTCTGATGCCCCATGCCCTGGATAATGCTTGAGGCAACTTGCCATATCTTTGGATCTCAGGGCATCACACATAAAGCCCGCATACCTAACGACCTGGTCAGGGGTATTCCCGTAGCTCCGTCCAAGGTCTCCAATCACCGGGCATAAATGATCAACAGGATTCATATCCACCACGGGGGCAAAGTCCCAATTGATCCCGTGATCCCAAAGGCATTTAGCCATTTTTTCATAAATATCTCGGGCTTCGTCTTCAGGCAATTGAGCAATTGATGCCGCCGGGGGCGTTGGAAAATATATGAAGGATCCATCTACTTTAATTACTTTCCACCCTTTATCTTCTGTGAATAAATCAGGAAAATGCCCTTTTGGTCCAATGATGGGAAATCCTTCTTTGAAATTAAATCGCCATACATGCCCGCCCTCTGCATCCAAAGTCCTAAGAACTGGAAAATCAGGAGGCGATTGCTCGGCAAAAAATCTCATGAGATTTTGAAATTGATCTGAGTTTTCAATATTATGGGCAAAGGGTAATACGCCTCCTAGCCCTTCCTTAATAAGGCTAGCAGTATACGTCACGTTACTATCCTCTGGAGAGGTTCCTTCAAATCCCAGAACCATACAACTTAGAACCCGCTGTCTTAGGCTCATTCTTTCTATGTTAGTCATATCTAAAGAAATAGAGTTTTTACCTGTAACCATTATCACTATCACCAATAAAAATTTGAAAACGCCTTTCATGATCATCCCTTTTTTTGATAGGGTTTCAATGATAGAAAACCTTAAGCTTCTTAAATTTAATATTTTTCCTGAGACAAGTCTAACACTTTATGAAGAAATGATTGCGAGAATAACGTAAGACTGCTAACCTACAAAGATAGTTATTTTATCATTTAAGGAGCTTACTTTATGTCAGAATCTGTGAATCCAACACCCAACAATGCAACGGAACAACCTGTTGCGCCCGTCTCTATTATGGCCCAATACATCAAGGATTTGTCCTTTGAAAATCCTCATATTTTGAAA
Source organism: uncultured Hyphomicrobiales bacterium (assembly GCA_964402405.1). Lineage (GTDB taxonomy): Bacteria > Pseudomonadota > Alphaproteobacteria > UBA7879 > UBA7879 > CAYOCE01. Next base: position 35,706 of record CAYOCE010000006.1, read on the forward strand.
ACGTTAAGCGATCCCAAAGGAACTGCTCCCCAAATCAGTATTAATGTGCAAGTGCAAGCCAATGGCATTGGGGAAAAAACATTTGAAGTATCGTTGGTGATCGAAGCCAAAGCCACCAACAATGATGCCCCTGCCTTTTTGATCGAGCTCACCTACGCAGGTGTTTTCACTTTAAATGGTGTACCCGAAGATATTCTGAAGGCATACTTGTTGATCGAGTGCCCACGCTTATTGTTCCCCTTCGCCCGCAATATCATTGCTGATGTTACACGGGATGGTGGCATGCAGCCCCTATTGTTGAACCCCATCGACTTTGCTGAATTGTATTACCAGCAAAACCCTGAGGGCGCTGATAAGAAGAAGATGAATTAGGGTAAGCCCACCCCGACGGAAGTCGGGGTCCACCTATCGAATGGGTCCCGGCCTACGCCGGGATGGTTCTCGCGACCACTTTCGCCGGGGTGGTCCACAAAGAGAATAGATTACGATTACGCCGCCAAAATGGCCAGCAATAACAGCGCCATGATATTGATGATCTTGATCATCGGATTGATGGCAGGGCCTGCGGTATCCTTGTAAGGATCTCCCACGGTGTCGCCAGTGATAGAGGCCTTATGCGCCTCGGATCCTTTGCCACCGAAATGACCATCCTCGATGTATTTCTTGGCATTGTCCCAAGCGCCACCACCAGAGGTCATGGAGATCGCCACAAACAAGCCTGTTACAATGGTTCCCAGGAGCATCGCGCCTAAGGCTGTAAAGGCTGCAATTTGTCCCGCAATCATATTAATGACCACATACAGAACAATGGGGGCCAATACAGGCAGCAAGGACGGAAGAATCATTTCCCGAATGGCAGACTTGGTCAACAGGTCCACAGCTTTACCATATTCAGGTTTCGCCGTGCCTTCCATAATGCCTTTGATTTCCTTAAACTGGCGACGAACCTCAATCACAACCGCGGCTCCAGCCCGGCCAACGGCCATCATGCCCATGGCACCAAACAGATACGGCAACATACCCCCGGTAAAGAGGCCGATCACCACATAGGGATCTGTCAAACTAAAGGTAATATCCGAACAAGACGAGAAATAGTGACTAAGATCCTCAGTATACGCTGCAAATAGGACCAGAGACGCAAGGGCCGCAGATCCAATGGCATAGCCTTTGGTCACGGCCTTGGTTGTATTCCCCACCGCATCCAAGGCATCTGTTACTTTACGTACATCTGCGGGTAGATTCGACATTTCTGCAATACCACCGGCATTATCAGTTACAGGTCCATAGGCATCGAGTGCCACCACAATCCCTGCCAATGACAACATGGTGGTCGCGGCAACCGCAATACCAAACAAACCGGCTGTCATGTACGAGAAAATGATTCCCACAGCAATCACCAAAATGGGAAGGGCTGTGGATTCCATGGAAACTGCTAACCCCTGAATCATGTTGGTGGCGTGTCCCGTTTGGGAAGCCGCCGCAATGCTGCGTACAGGACGGTATTCAGTGGAGGTATAGTATTCTGTAATCCATACCAAAAGGCCTGTTACCCCAAGACCTACCAGGGCACATTGGTTCAACGCCCAGGTCTCTATGGAAAACCCACCCGCAACCAGGGTCACATCTGCAAACAACCAATTGGTTGCGACAAAAATCAAGCCTGCGGAAATCACCGCACTGCTGATAAGCCCCTTGTACAAGGCTCCCATGATGTTTTTGCTTTTGCCCAACTTCACAAAGTACGTTCCAATAAGGGATCCTAAAATACAAACCCCGCCAATTAATAGAGGATAGATCATAACGATATCACGCACCGTTGGGGCATCCTTGAAGGTAATGGACCCAATGAGCATAGTAGCCACAAGGGTTACCACATAGGTTTCGAAAAGGTCTGCTGCCATCCCGGCGCAATCGCCCACGTTATCACCCACGTTATCGGCTATAACAGCTGGGTTTCTTGGGTCATCCTCAGGGATTCCAGCCTCAATCTTACCAACCAAATCAGCACCCACATCCGCACCCTTCGTGAAAATACCACCCCCAAGTCTTGCGAAGATAGAAATCAAAGAGGCACCAAAACTAAGGGCCACTAGGGCCTCGAGTGCCGCCCGGTTTTCAAAGCCGGCGCTTACCATATAGAGGTAATAAAAGGTAATTCCGAGCAAGGCGAGTCCCACCACTAACATCCCTGTCACTGCCCCTGATTGGAAGGCAATGGAAAGGGCACGCTGGATTCCCTGACGAGCAGCCTCGGCTGTACGGACATTGGCCCTGACAGAAACATTCATCCCAATGAAGCCAGTGATACCCGAAAGACAGGCCCCCAGCACAAATCCAATCATCACATGAAGTCCCAGCAAGAGCCATAAGAGCCCTGCCACAAAAACACCCACAATGGCAATAGCCTGATATTGACGATTCAGATAGGCCTTGGCCCCTTCTTGGATAGCTGCCGCAATTTCTTGCATTTGCTTGGTTCCCGCGCTAAGCGCCAAAATAGACCGAGAGGTCACCAATCCATACATCAATGCCAAAATACCTGATGCAATAATAATTATATATGCCGTTGTCATTAAATTAGCCTTTTGTTTAAGTTAATCCGTAGCTTTTAATTACCGTCCCGCATCCTAAAAATCAACAAAAATCGCACCTATTTTTTGAATTTTATTTTTAAATCTTGGCTTTTTAGGGCCTTTTTGATATAGAAAGGGAGACAGAGGAAGAAAATCATGCAACTCCCAGATTATATTGCGACAACGATTGACGCCAAAGATAAGCCAGAAATACTGACAACTCCTGCAACTATGCTGCATTTCCCCTTGTCCCCAGAGGATTTGGAACATGTTAGAATTTTAGAAGCCAAGTTTGATTTTGAAGATAAAAATGCGTCAGGCATTGCCGCCCCGCAGATTGGAATTCACAAACAAATTATTATATTTGGAACGCCAGACGTCCCCAATTTTAAAAAATGGCGTCCTGAGTTAACCCAAACCATGCCTAAAACCATCTGGATTAACCCGGATTATCAAGGCATTGAGGAAGAGGGCAAATATGTGGGATGGGAAGCCTGTTTTTCCGTTGTGGATTCCGTGGGACAAGTTAGCCGATATAATAAAATTCATTATACGGCCTTTGATATTGAGGGGAATAAGCTTTCCGATACAGCAGAAGGCTACCTGGCTCGGGTGATTCAACATGAAATTGACCATATAAAGGGGAAACTATTTATAGATTGCGCTATTCCTGGAAGTATAATTACCATGGATGAATATAAGGCGATCAGGGCTGCCGCCATGGCAAGCTAAATGCCAAAATCTCTTGTTGTTTGGGGATCAAGAGATTGCCCCCCTTATTTTTCGAGAGTATCCAGGGGGGGAAAGTCTGAAAATCATTGAAAATAGTCTTTAGACCATCCCGGCGTAGGCCGGGATCCATTAAAATCAAGGGGTTTCAGCCTCTTGACTACGCCAAAGGCTTTGCCGTGGCGAGTTGCTGGGATGGACGCAAAATCCCCCAGGACCAAATTTTGGACGAAAAAAACCCCGGAGGACCAATCAGTTCTCCGGTTTTTTTTGCTTTTTTTCTGATTTTCGCAGGGCGTAGCCAGTCGCGCCACACGGCATCACATTTTCATAATCCTTGTATTTACAATGTTTTCGAGGGTGTAGCGCGTAGCGCCACACGGCATCACTTTTTCACAATCCCTGTATTTACAATCCTTCCCAGGGTGTAGCGCGTAGCGCCACACGGCA
>CAYOCE010000007.1:0-38176 GCA_964402405.1 uncultured Hyphomicrobiales bacterium
TTGCCATAGTGTGCTCTCCTTACTGAATTTTCACACACTATATCACTAGAAAAAATTATTTCAATATATTTTTATTATAATTATTACTTATTTACCAAAACCACCAAAGCAAACCAACAATGGTGCCACTCAGGCAGGAGGCTAAGGTTCCCGCGAGTAAAGCTTTGAACCCCAGGTTAACGATTTCATCACGCTTTTCAGGGACAAGGGCCCCAAGTCCGCCAATTAAAATCCCAATGCTGCTGAGGTTCGCAAATCCACACAAAGCATAAGTCATGATGACACGACTCTGGGGAGATAGCGTTCCCTCCTTAAGGTTCGCCAACTCTAGGAAAGCATACATTTCATTCAGAATGGTTTTGATGCCCAACAGAGAGCCCGCCGCCTTGGCCTCCACCCAGGGAATGCCCATGAGCCAAGTCACCGGTGCCATGACCCAACCCAAGATCAGCTGTAGCGTTAACACCTCTCCCCCAATTACAAATAAGGCTAGGATTTTATTCACCAAAGCCACAAGGGCAATAAACACCACCAACATGGCAATGATATTGAGGAATAGACCTAACCCATCACTAGTGCCTTTGGAGAGGGCGTCCATAGAACTGGAAAACTTGTAAGGCATGACCATTTCCCCAGATGTATCTTTTTTCTCATGGGGAATCATCAACCTGGAAATGGTGATGGCGCCAGGGATGCTGATGATGGAGGCTGTCAAAATATGGGTCAGCGCATCGGGAATAGCACCCTGTAAAATGGTGGCATAAATGGCGAGGATAGTGCCCGATGTAGTGGCAAGTCCCAACGTCATGACGGTGAAAAGCTCGCCCCGGGACATGCTTTTCAAATAGGGACGTATTAATAACGGGGCCTCTGTTTGGCCCAAGAAAATCTTGGCGGCACTACACACCCCCAAGGCGCCGCCCATCCCCAAGAAACGGGTAAAGAAATAGGAAAGACCCTTCACAATGAGGGGCAAAATCCGCCAGTGAAACAGGAGCATGGCAATGGCACTCACCACCATGATCATGGGAAGAGCTTGGAAGGCAAAGACAAAAAGGCCATGGGCCTTGTCCGGAATAACCTCGAAAGGGGCAGGCGCGCCCCCCAAATATCCAAACACGAAGCTGGTACCCGCAATGGTGGCATCTTTCAGCGCCATGACTCCCTTGCCTAAATATTCAAAGGCACACCTGATAGGAGGAAACTTTAGGATTAAAATAGCAAAGGCGATCTGAGCCCCCAGTCCCACCACAGTATATTTCAAACTAACCTTTTTCTTGTTCTCCGAAACCGCCCAGCAAAATATCAAAATCGCCAAAATACCGAGAATGCCTTGAGGGAAATATGTCATAGGATCGTCCTTTCTTGTGGGTTATAAATCACTCTTATCACCAAACTGGGATTGGATGCTATCAAATGTTTTCTTCATGACTGGATAATATCCTTTAATATGGGAATAAATGACGTCAGCCAATTCTTGTTCATAGGTGTGGGCAGTAAGGTTACGATCTTTTAACATGTCCAACCAGACCTTTTCATCATCAATTAATCTAGCGGTATAAGCTTGTTGTAAAATAGCCTTTGGAAGAGAGACTTCTCGTCCATTTTCTTCTAAAATAGCCTTTAAGCATTTCCAAAACAGTTCTATGGAAAATTCAAAGCGCTGAATGGTAGCATCAATGTTGCTACGATCTTCTTCCATAGGCTTATCTATCATGATTTTTAGCCTAGACAAAGCTCTTCCCAGAGTTTCTATTTTTTTTCTAACTTTATGGTCACTCATATGGTTTTTTCTCGCTCAAATAAAACAACCTTATCCTGCTCAATGCTCTGACGTAAGGAATAGTTTGGGCTTAGTTCATCAAATCGCACGCAGTCAATTTGTAACAAAGTATCTGCGTCGTCAATAATATCCAAAACCTGAAACCAGTCTTCTTTTGTTGCCTTGGGACAATCTATGGCTAGATCAATATCTGCACGTTCCATATTGTCCCCTCTAGCCCGGGATCCAAACAGGAAAATACGGTCGACAAAAGGCAGATTCATCAGCTGATGAAAAAAATTGAAATCTTGAATTTTACGGTCTTGCATTCATGCCTTCAAACATAGATAATTTTCTCCAACTTGCTACTTTTTTCGGATATAGTCAACCTAAGAACCACCCCCATGAAAATGGCCTGGCCACCCCGTTGAAAAACGGGGTCCACCTATCGAATGGATCCCGACCTACACCAGGGTGGCCTAATTGAAAGGAGAATTTTTATGGGAATTGATATTCAAGGAATGTTTGACACTTTTTATACCATCATTGGTTTTTTTGTGTTAATGACCGTTGTGCTGGCGGTTTTGTGGGGATTTGAACGCAAAAAACATAGGAAAGATTAACAGTACATGCTCTATATTGCTTTATTTTTAGGCCTTCTTGTTGGGGTGTTGCTGGTTGCTTTGATTCTAGCGCTAAAAAAACAGGCTGACCTAAAATCCCAAAATATGGTCCTGGAGGCTCATTTAAAAAATGAACAGCAAAATGCTTTGGAAAAAATAAAACTCCTGGAAAATGCGGAGGCAAAGATATCCCAGGCGTTCAAGGCTTTGTCAGCTGAGGCGCTTTCTCAGAATAATCAATCCTTTTTAACCCTCGCCAAAGAAAGCATGGAGAAATTTCATGAGGGCGCCAAAGGGGAATTAAGTCTAAAACAAAAGGCCATTGCGGATCTGTTGACGCCTGTTCAAGAAACGCTGAAGAATGTGGATCAGAAAATTGGCGACTTGGAGAAGCTACGGGTGGGGGCCTACGAAGGCCTGAAACAACAGGTCAGCAGTCTGATTGAAACCCAGAAAAATCTGCAAACAGAAACGGCCAATTTGGTAACGGCTCTGAAGGCGCCCTCAGTCCGAGGACGCTGGGGCGAAATGCAATTGCGTCGGGTGGTGGAAATGTCGGGGATGCTGGCCCATTGTGACTTTAATGAGCAAGTTTCCATGAAGGATTCGGATTCTAACCTCAGGCCCGATATGGTCATGCATTTGCCTGGAAATAAAAATGTGGTGGTGGATGCCAAGGCACCCTTAGGGGCATACCTTGAGGCCTTGGAAGCCAAGGACAATGACGTGCGCTTGCAGAAACTAAAGGACCACGCCCGCCAGGTGCGGCAACACATCCAGGCCCTTAGTTCCCGGGCGTATTGGGAGAAATTTCAACCAGCGCCGGAATTTGTGGTGCTGTTTTTACCGGGTGAAACTTTCTTTAGCGCGGCCTTGGAACAAGATCCCTCGTTAATTGAAATGGGGGCAGAACAAAAGGTGATCTTAGCAACGCCCACCACTTTGATTGCTTTGCTGCGGGCCGTGGCCTATGGATGGCGGCAGGAGCAACTGACGGAAAATGCCAAGGAAATTAGTTTATTGGGACAGAGTTTATATAAACGTTTGGGAGATCTGGGAAAACACATTAACAAAATGGGCCGTGCCCTGGGAACAGCCGTGGATGCGTACAATCAAACCGTTGGGACCCTGGAACACCGAGTCTTTGTGACGGCCCGGAAATTCCAAGAATTAGGCGCCGCCTCCCATCAAGTAGAGCTAGATCAAGTTGAGCCCTTGGATCGCTTGACAAGGCGTGTGGAAGAGGATGAGTAGACCCCTTGTCTTTTGACAATCTCCAAGGCATTATCCAGATAAACAAAGGATTATTGACGAATGAAAATTGCGATTCCCAAAGAACGACAAACCCATGAAACCCGTGTGGCGGCTTCCCCAGAAACAGTCAAAAAACTGATTGATTTGGGACATGAAATCACCGTTGAAACAGGTGCGGGGACTTTATCTGCCATGCCTGATGAGTCCTACCAAAAGGCAGGGGCAAAAATTGGCAAGACGGCAAAAGATATCTATAAGGATGCGGATATTATTCTGAAGGTTCAACGACCCACACAAGACGAACTCACCCACATGAAAAAGGGCGCTATCTTGATTGGGATACTACATGCCATGACAATGCCTGATCATTTGAAAGCGTACCAAGCTGCAGGAATTACAGCCATTGCCCTGGAAATGATTCCCCGAATCACTAGGGCACAAAGCATGGATGTGTTGTCCTCGCAAAGCAATCTTGCAGGGTACCGGGCAGTGATCGAAGCCACCTTTGCCTTTGGTCGAGCCTTTCCTATGATGATGACCGCAGCCGGAACAATCCTACCCGCCAAGGTATTGGTGCTAGGCGCAGGGGTTGCGGGCCTACAGGCGATTGCAACGGCAAAGCGTTTAGGGGCCGTTGTATCAGCCTTTGATGTGCGCCTCGCTGCCAAAGAGCAGGTGGAAAGCCTAGGCGCTACCTTTGTTTCCGTTCCGGAGGCTGAAGATGCCCAAACAGCGGGGGGATATGCCAAGGAGGTCTCCAAGGATCAACAGGAACGCCAGGCCCAATTGATTCATGAGACTCTAAAGTCCATGGATATCGCCATCACCACGGCCCTAATTCCTGGAAAACCTGCCCCCCGATTAATCACCACAAAAATGGTGGATGATATGAAACCAGGATCCGTCATTGTGGATATGGCCGTTGAAAATGGGGGCAATTGTGAAGTCAGTGAGCTTGGAAAAATGATGGATCACAAGGGTGTCAAAATCATTGGATATCCCAATTTAGCAGGACGTATTGCCAGTGACGCCAGCACTCTTTATGCCAGGAATATTCTGAACTTTCTAAAATTAATCCTAACGGATGATAAAAAAGTAACATTGAATTTGGAGGATGAAATTTTAAAAGCGGCCGTCGTCGTACAGGATGGTGTGCTGGTGAAATCTCTTATGGAATAAGAGATTTCTGGTGGTGAAAGAACACAGCGCTTACTTCTTCTGGATCCCCGCCTGCGGGCTTTAAGCCCTTGGCGAGGATGACAGCATATTTCAATGTTTATGCTATGTTATCCAGAATTTAACTTACATATACCGTTCCATTTGTCCGTCACACCAAGTTAAGGCTTGATCTAGAAACGCCATAGTGACCTCGAGGGACTCAGTTTTATCCCCCAGCCATTTGTAAAATGTTAGTAAATAAACCCCCAATACACCCTTTTCTTTCGCATATCCGATAGGGCCTTCTGTGGAAATGTTAGCTAATTTCAAAATTTCCTGCGCTACCTGTTGTTCTAGGCAAGAGATCCCTAAAATTACCTTTGGATATTTCCATCCTTGATCAACAATGGCTTGAAGTCCTTTTTTATAAGGTGCCATGTATTCAAAACGAACTAGGATGATCTCAAACAAACGTTCTTTGGGGGAAACTCCCTGGAGCGTGTGAATATTTATGGATTCCTGTAATTTTTCACCAATATGACTCTCAAAAATTTTCAACAATTCTTCTAGGTTTTCAATCGTATGAGAAGCAAGCCATACCTGAAGACCCTCTTGATAAATACGATCAAAGGCGTTTTGGAGAATTTCTTCTTGAGAGGAGTGTTTTTCCTGCATAAAAATATAGAATCCTTTTTTTGGCTATGATAAATTGGAACTAAGAAAACATAACCTCACGTTAAAGGCATAACGAATACCCATGATTTCATTTCCAAATATAAGCCCTATTGCCTTACAGCTTGGGCCCTTGGCCATTACCTGGTATGGGATGTCCTATGCCGTGAGTGTTCTTATTGGATGGCGCTATGCACGATATTTAACAAAACTTCTTCCCAATCGCAAATTAAATCCTGAATCCATGGATGAACTAATGTCATGGGTTATCTTAGGGGTCGTTCTAGGAGGGCGATTAGGATATGTGTTTTTTTATGAACCTCTTAAATATTTACATAACCCCCTTTCTATCATTGCCGTGTGGCAAGGGGGAATGTCCTTTCACGGGGGATTGTTGGGGGTGATTTTTAGTGTTTGGCTGTTTTCAAAGCGTCATAAAGTCCCTTTTTTTAACACAATGGATATTATGGCTTGCGTTGTTCCCATAGGGTTATTTTTTGGGCGCATCGCTAATTTTATTAATGGGGAGTTATATGGGAGAGTTACTGACAAATCTTGGGGTATAGTTTTTCCAGGAGGAGGCCCCCTACCCCGTCACCCCAGTCAGATTTATGAAGCTGGCCTCGAGGGTATCTATCTATTTTTAATTTTAAATGTCATAGCCCTTAAATATCATGCCCAGCGTCATATAGGATTGTTATCAGGAGCATTTTTATTGGGGTATGGAAGTTTCAGAATTTTTGTGGAATGCTTTAGGGAGGCTGACGAAAATTGGGGATACTTGTGGGATGTGTTCACCATGGGGCAAGTATTAAGTTTGCCTATGATACTACTAGGGCTATTCCTCCTATTTCGAGCTGTGGATCGTTAAATTTCAGAGATCTGCGGTGCTCATGTACTAAATGTACATGTGCGCTCCGCGATTCTTCATTTAACTTCCCACATCTCAAAATAGTTCGGATATAAGAATAAAATAAAAAACTAAAGACCGGGAGATCTACATGCTAAAAAAAGCCATAGAAAAGCGTATTCTATCTGGGGTACCAATGCCGCTGATTCAATACATGTCCCTATGTTTGACTGATCCAAATCATGGATATTATATGAAAAAGAGTGGATTGGGAAAAGGGGAAGACTTGGTAACGGCGCCCGAGTTAACTCAGATGTTTGGGGAAATGATAGGGGCATGGGTTGCAGATGTTTGGCAGCAAATGGATCGCCCTCAGGATATCCAGTTGGTTGAATTAGGGCCTGGACGTGGCACATTGATGCTGGATATTTTAACGATTCTGAGGATGTTCCCAGGGCTTTCGGATTTGGGAATTCATATGTTGGAAATCAGTCCTCACTTGATTCGAATTCAAAAATCAATGCTTTCAGGATTGCCTGTTGATTGGCATCAAACGATAGATAAGGTACTTGAAAAAATTCGAGGTCTTCCCGCTATTTTTGTTGCCAATGAATTTTTTGATGCACTCCCTATTCAACAATTTATTAGAACCGAACGGGGTTGGCGACAAATGCTGGTGGATACTAAAGACAATGCTTTAACTCTGATTCCAGATGCCTTGCCTAGCTGTGTTGCTATTCCTCCGTACCACCATTATCCTATAGGAACTATTTATGAACTTAGCCCCATGGGACTTGAAATTGCCAAGAAAATTGGACATCATATTAAAGCTTTTGGGGGCGGTGTTTTAATTATGGATTATGGATATGAATATGGAGTAGGTAGCACATTGCAAGCTGCTAAAAAACATAAAAATGTGTCTATTTTTGATTTTCCAGGCGATAGTAATTTGACAGCGCACGTTCGGTTTTCTGACTTACGTCATACCTTTGAATCCCAGGGTTTAAAGGACGTTTTTTATCTAACCCAGAAAGACTTTCTAAAGGCTTTGGGGATTGAGGGGCGTGCCCAAGCCCTAAAATCTTTAACAACAAAAGTAAAACAGCAGATGATTGATTTGGTTGTAGATCGTCTAATCGGAGATCACGATCCAGAGTATAATATGGGATTTGTGTCCAAAGTTTTGGGTGCCGTTAATTTACAAACAGAAAGTTAAACAAGATATGGGTCAACACATCCCTCATTTTATTTCTCCTCTTCTAGAAAGCTCTAAAATTAGGCATGGCTTCTTTGGGCGGCAAGGGGGAGTATCCTCAGGTGATTTTTCCTCTTTAACGGGTATTTTAAGACCAGGTGTTCCTTTAGAAGAAGTTTTTGAAAATCGTCTTAGAATTATGGGAAACTTATTTTCCAAGAGTCTTCCAATGATGAGCGTAAATCAAATTCATGGGACGGATGTTATTACGATTGACAAAAATCTATGGGAATTAGGCCAAGAGCCCCCAGCAGATGCGCTTGTGACCAATCAACCAGGCATAGTGTTGGCCGTTGCCACCGCAGATTGCGTTCCCTTATTATTTTTTGACCCCATATCCAATGTGATAGGTGTTTCCCATGCTGGATGGCGGGGGGCCTTTGCAGGGGTGATTGAAAATACCCTTACAGCCATGCAATCTTTGGGATCCCAGATTTCAAATATCCTGGTCGCGATAGGCCCCTGTATTCATCAAGAATCTTACGAAGTAGATATCAATTTCTATAATACCTTTATGGAACACGATTTTTCGAGCGGTTCCTTCTTTACCCCTACTAACGATCGGTATTTATTTGATCTACCGGGGTATGTTCGACATAGATTAGTTGCAGCAGGGATTCAACAGATTGATCAGATACCGTACAATACGTATGCCCATCCAACTATTTTCTTTAGCTGTCGCCGGTCTTACCATCAAAGAGCTGCAAGCTTTGGATGCCAATTATCCGTGATTGGGCTAGTATAAGCTTGAATTTTTAGGAAGGAACAAAGCATGGCAGATTTTATTTATAGTGTATCTAACACCACTCTATTCCTTATTATAAGTGCAATTATTGTTGGCCTTTCTTTGACAACCACCGTGCTTAGCAGACGTATTTTTACAGTAGATCAATTAAAAAAAGAAAATTCGGGAATAGCTCGTGCAAATTCGGTGGTTTCAGGAGTTTATTCTATCTTGGTTGGTTTTGCGATTTATGGCTTATTCCACAATTTCCACGATGCCGAATTTAACACTTATCATGAAGCGGACTCTTTAAAAAACATTAATATTTATAGTAAAAATTTATCTGGAACTACCCACTCTCTAATCGAAGAACAAGTAAAAAAATATGCCCAAATTGTAATTTATAAAGACTGGCCGGCAATGGCAAAGGGAGAGCTTATTGGTGATGAGTCTGGAAAAGCAATTCAAGACATAAGGCACATACTTTTTAATCACCCTGTAACAATCCCTATCCAAAAAGCTATGGTAAATAATATTTTAGAGGAAATAAAAAATCTATGCAGAGACCGAGATGAGCGTATTAACCTCTCAACCAAAAGCTTGAGGAAAGAAATCTCTATCACGGCCTTTTGTGTTAGTTTGCTGTGTATATTTTTATCCTCCATCAATGGCATGCGACTCAATATCCATTTAACCTGTTCTCTCACCGTATGTTTTGCGATTTCTTTTACATTGTTTTTAATGGTCGCCCTGGATCGACCATTTTCTGGACCATTTTCTGTTCAGCCTGATCCTTTTCAACGGATTTTATATGATGCCGGCCAGTCCCCTAATGGGAAGGAAATCTAGAGTCATCATTAAAAGGGGTGCAAGCCCTGAACCCTACTTCATACACGCCTTTAGATATTCAGCTGTATGGCTGGCTTTGGATTTGGCGACTTGTTCAGGGGTGCCTTGGGCCACGATGTAGCCACCTTTATTTCCCCCCTCGGGCCCTAGATCGATGATCCAATCGGCTGTTTTAATGACTTCTAGATTATGTTCAATGACAATCATCGTATTACCTTGATTGACCAGCGCCTGAAGAACCTCCAACAGTTTCCGCACATCATCGAAATGAAGTCCCGTGGTAGGCTCATCCAGAATATAAATAGTTTTGCCCGTGGGGCGTTTTCCCAATTCCTTGGCAAGCTTGATGCGTTGAGCCTCTCCCCCTGACAGGGTTGTGGCCTGTTGCCCTACCTTGATATACCCCAGCCCCACTTGATCCAAGACCTTCAGCTTTTGATGAATCGCAGGGACAGCCACGAAAAAACCAAGAGCCTCTTCAACGGTCATCTCTAAGATATCAGCAATGGATTTATCCTTGAATTTGACCTCTAAGGTTTCCCGATTATATCGCTTTCCCTGGCATTGATCGCAGGTTACATAAACATCCGGCAGGAAATGCATTTCAATTTTGATCACGCCATCCCCTTCACAAGCTTCGCACCGTCCGCCCTTGACATTAAAGGAAAAACGACCAGGCTGATATCCTCGGGCCTTGGCCTCAGGTACCTTTGCGAACCATTCTCGAATAGGCGTGAAGATCCCCGTGTAGGTTGCGGGATTAGACCGAGGTGTCCGGCCAATGGGTGATTGATCAATATCGATGACTTTGTCTAAATGATAGGTTCCATCGAGGCTGGCATAAACGCCGCCCATTTCCCGGGATCTATTGAGGATTCTAGCCAGTGCCTTGTAGAGTGTTTCAATAACCAGAGATGATTTTCCGCCCCCTGAAACCCCCGTCACCGCAATCAATTTGCCCAAAGGGAAATCCACATCCACATTTTTTAGATTGTTGGTAGTCGCCCCTTTCAAAACCAGTTTCTTTCCATTGCCAGGCCTACGTGTTGCGGGAACAGGAATAGTTTTAGCGCCTGTTAGATAAGCCCCCGTTAAACTGTTTGGATTATTCATCACCTCCTGAGGTGTTCCTTGGGCTACAATCTCACCTCCATGAATCCCCGCACCGGGGCCCATATCAATCACATAATCAGCCGTGCGAATGGCTTCTTCGTCATGCTCGACTACCAACACGGAATTTCCCAAATCCCGAAGGCGTTTTAAAGTTCCCAGCAAACGATCATTGTCCCGTTGATGCAGTCCTATAGATGGCTCATCCAACACATAAAGGACACCCGTCAACCCTGATCCAATCTGGGATGCCAGGCGAATACGCTGACTTTCCCCGCCAGACAGGGTTCCAGACATACGGGATAGGGTCAGATAGTCTAGCCCCACGCTTTCCAAAAAATGAAGACGTTCGCGGATTTCTTTGAGGACTCTGTTCGCAATAAGGTTATGTTTTTCCGATAGTTTAGCGGGCAGTTCCTGCACCCACCGGCTGGATTCTTCAATGCTAAGGTTTGTGACTTCTCCGATATGCCGTCCATCGATTTTAATCGCAAGGGCCTCAGGCTTTAAGCGGTAGGAGTGACATTCGGGACAAGGCAAGTTATTTTGATACCGGGATAAATCCTCACGAATCTTTTCGCTATCCGTATCCCGCCACCGACGCATCAGATTTGGGATGACCCCTTCGAACACTTTTGTGGATCTGAATAGTCGTTTACTATCCTTATATACCAAGGGGATTTTTTCCGTCCCGGATCCATGCATTAGAATATGTCGTACTTTTTCAGGGAGTTTTTCATAAGGAGTCTGAGGTTTTTCTCCATAAAAGGCCAAGACGCCATATAAAGCCTGCAGATAGTAATCCGCAAAGGCGCCAGACCAAGGATGCACGGCCCCATCATGAATAGATAGGCTTTTATCCGGTACAATTAAATCCTCGTCAAAGACCATTTGCACCCCTAAGCCATCGCAAGCAGGACAGGCCCCAAAGGGATTGTTAAAAGAAAACAACCGAGGTTCAATTTCTTCGATCATGAACCCAGATTCAGGGCAGGCGAATTTTTCTGAAAACACAATTTGTTGTTCTGTTGTGGCGTCCTCGGTAATCATGAGCCCATCCGCCAATTTTAGGCATGTTTCGATGGTGTCGGCCAAGCGTGTTTTGATATCCGGCTTGACCACAATACGATCCACCACTACCGAGATATCATGCTTTAGTTGTTTATTCAGGGTAGGGGATTCCTCAACCCCATGAAATTTTCCATCAATCTTAAGACGCGTAAACCCTTGCTTTTGAAGATCCAGAATTTCCTTGCGGTACTCCCCTTTACGACCACGAACAATAGGGGCCATCAAATATAATTTGGTGCCCTCAGGCATGGCCAAAATCCGATCCACCATTTCGCTGACAGTCTGACTTTGGATAGGGAGTCCTGTGGTGGGGGAATAGGGAATGCCAATACGGGCAAACAGTAGGCGCATATAGTCATAGATTTCGGTGATAGTCCCAACGGTGGATCGGGGATTTTTAGAGGTGGTTTTTTGCTCAATGGAAATCGCTGGCGAGAGCCCTTCGATGGAGTCCACATCTGGCTTTTGCATCAACTGCAGAAATTGCCGCGCATAAGCCGATAGACTTTCCACATAGCGGCGTTGACCTTCAGCATAAATCGTATCGAAAGCGAGAGAGGATTTTCCAGATCCACTAAGACCTGTGATTACTACCAATTGATTTCGGGGAATATCTACGGAAATATTTTTCAGATTATGTTCCCGTGCACCTTCGATCGATATTTTTTTCTGTTCCATTTATACGCTCTCTGTCCGTTATAAAAGAGATACACTATAGCAGCTTTATTGAAAAATGACAACGGGACCATAGGGAGTGATCATACGAGTAGAAAACGTAGGTTAGCCCACTTTCTCCCATGGTGATTAAAAAAGATTGAGTTTATTATCCGCCCATTGTACAATTATCTTATATAACAACTTAATGGGGGAATAATTAAATGAACAATAAGAATATCTTGTTAATAGGCGCGATTTCTTTTCTTGCCCTTACAGGGGTGAAGGCTGATGATAATAAAGATAATAATAACTCTAGAAAAACCTGTATTGTAACAGCATCCAAAGCTATTGCTAAGGATCAGAAGGAATCTGGGCCTGGGGAACCTGGGGTTTTAGAGCTAGAGTTTGCTCACCCGAATGTTGCTTGTGCGGATTCTAAAGGGGCTGTAGACGTCATTTCTTTAGGGGAATTTTTGGACAAATTCAAAGCTGGTCAGCAAGAGGCAACACTTATCACCTATAATATTGGAAAAGCTGTAGGTCATTTTACATCCGTTACAACAACCAATCCTAAAATGCATAAACATGGAAAGGTAACCTTTACAGCAACAGAAATGGAAGCTCCTAAAGTTGCAGACCACCTCCAGCACCATGTCTATAGAGAAGTTAAGACACTTAAAATGAACAAACCAACGTTGGTCTTTTTGAATATGGATGTGCAATAATATCTCTTTGTAATTTTTCTACTTTCCCCCGTTGTTTTATCTACAACGGGGGTATTTTTATGGACCTTTATAGCGGTCCTCCAAGGAAATCCTCTCATAATTCATATTGTCTTAAAATAGAGTTTCGCGTATGGTTAAGCTTGATAGATAAACCATATACTCGAAACCATTGTAAAATCAGTAACCTATGAATCAGTTAACCGTTATTAGTTCCTCCAATTTGGATGAAAATCTAAGAATTCCGCCGCATAATTACGAAGCTGAGCAAGCTTTGTTAGGTGCGTTGCTGCACAATAATTTATCCAGTGAGAAAATCACTGATTTTCTCCGTCCTCAGCATTTTGCAGATTCTATGCATGGCAAGATTTATGAGGCGATCGTAACTTTGATTGAACGGGGTCAAGTGGCGGATCCCATTACCCTTAGCAAATATTTTGAAAAGGAAGAAAGCCTAAAGGCAGCCGGAGGGGCTGGATACCTGGTGAAACTTGTATCTTCTGTTGTGTCCATCATCAATGTCAAAGATTATGGATTATTGATTTATGACCTTTACCTAAGACGTCAATTGATTGATCTTGGGGAAAATGTGGTGAACCAAGCCCATGAACATTCTCTAGAGGTGACCGCAAACCAACAGATTGAGGCTGCTGAGCAACACCTCTTTGATCTGGCAACCACAGGTCAGCAAGATCGAGGATTTCAGGATTTTCATGACACCCTTGCAACCGCCATTCGAACGGCTGAGGTGGCCTACAAACGGGATAGCCAGGTAGTAGGCTGTACAACGGGGTTTAAAGATATGGACAAATGGTTGGGAGGGATGCATCCTTCGGACCTGATTATTCTTGCAGGCAGGCCCTCCATGGGGAAAACTGCCCTTGCGACCAATATAGCCTTTAATGCCGCATGGGGCTTTCTTGCTAAAAATGAAGGGGGCCGAACAGCCTTTTTCTCCCTGGAAATGTCCTCGGAACAGTTAGCCACACGTTTGTTGGCCCAGGAGTCGGGCATTTCATCCGATAAAATCAGGCGCGGAGAATTACATCAAAATGATTTTCCTAAATTTCTAGAGGTTTCCCGGCGTATTTCCAAGATTCCTCTGTATATCGATGATACGCCAGCCTTGACCATCTCTGCCCTTAGGACCCGGGCGCGCCGATTAAAGCGTCAAAAGGGGTTAGACCTGATTGTGGTGGATTACTTGCAATTGCTGCAGGGGTCTGACAAGAACGGTAATGATGGCCGTGTTCAAGAGGTTTCGGATATTACTCGAGGATTAAAGGCTCTGGCCAAAGAATTAAATGTGCCCGTGATTGCCCTTTCCCAGCTATCCCGTGCCGTAGAACAACGGGATGACAAGCGTCCTCAGCTGGCGGATCTTCGGGAATCTGGATCCATTGAGCAAGATGCGGATGTGGTCATGTTCATTTACCGCGAAGAATATTACGAGGCCCGTAAGGAGCCTGCAGAAGATAGCGATAAACACGCCGCCTGGCAGGAACGCATGTCCAAAATCTACAATCAAGCCGAGGTCATCATTGCAAAGCAGCGCCATGGACCTATTGGAACTGTTCGATTATTCTTTGACGGGAAGCTGACAAAATTTGGAAACTTATCACGCGAGGGGTAATCATTGATCGCCTTCACACCTCAATTTTTAGACCACATCAAGGATAGAGTCCGGCTATCGGATGTGATTCAAAGAACAGTCGTCTTGAAAAAAAAGGGGAGCACGTTTGTGGGACTATGTCCTTTTCACAAAGAAAAAACCCCTTCTTTTAACGTGGACGATGGGCGGCATTTTTACCATTGCTTTGGCTGTGGGGTAAATGGGGATGTCTTTGAATATCTGATGCGTCGGGAAAATATGAATTTTCCTGAAGCCGTTGAGCATGCAGCAAACCTGGCAGGCCTTCCCATGCCTAGCCCTGAGGCCCAAGAAGATATCACGAAAAAAATAGATGATCAAAAAAACCTATTGGACATAATGGAGCAAGCAACCCAGTGGTTTGAATCCAATCTAAAGAAGCCCGAAGGTAGAGGTGCCTCACAATACTTAAAAGAAAGAGGGATTGCCCCCTGTACCCAAAAACATTTTAGATTAGGCTATGCCCCTAATAAATGGGAGGGGTTGATTGATTTTTTCACAGCCAAAGGAATAAGTATAGACCTTCTGGAGCAAGTGGGGCTGGTTGTAGTCCATGAAGGTAAAAAACCCTTTGATAACTTTCATCATCGGGTCATTTTTCCCATCACCAATAAGAAAGGCCAAGTGGTTGCTTTTGGAGGTAGATCCTTGGATGGGTCCGAGCCTAAATATCTGAACACCAAAGAAACCCCTATCTTTCATAAAAGCCATATCCTCTATAATTTAAAAGAGGCTAAATCCCAGAAAAAAGAAATGCCGTTGATTGTGGCTGAAGGCTACATGGACGTTTTGGCTTTGTGGCAGTATGGATATCCAAGATCTGTGGCCCCTTTGGGAACAGCTGTGACCGAATCTCATCTTAAAGAATTGTGGGCTATCCACCCCAATCCTATTTTTTGTTTAGATGGGGATGCCGCTGGAAGGCGGGCTGAATTAAAGGCCATTCAGCGGGCCCTCCCTTTGCTGATGCCAGGATTTACCCTTTCCTTTATTTCCCTTTCCCAGGGGGAGGATCCAGATACCTATTTGCAACATGAGGGATCTAAAGGGTTTGATAAATTAGTGGAACATCCGATCCCTTTAGTTGATTGCTTATTCCATCGAGAATTTGAGGCGCATAACCCTAAAACCCCCGATAAAAAAGCTCTCTTTGAGAAAAGCTTGCTCAGCTATATTCAGCTTATCAAAGATCCTTATGTTCAAAGCCACTATGGTCAGGCATTACGAGAAATTCTTTATAAATGGAAGGGATCCCTAAGACAAAAAAAATCTTCCCCTTCAAAATCAACAAATAGTGGAGGAATGCAAGCAATTCCAGGAGAGGGAACAAAAAAGGCATTTGATCATTTGGTGATACGAGAAAAAATTATGCTGGGAATCGTATTGGTTAGCCCCTCTATTTTACCTGAGATTTTTGAGGAATTTTCTAGTATCATTTTTAAAGATATTACCTGTGAAAAAATAAAAGAAGGGATTCTTGGGTATTTTACTAAAAATAAGCCCCTTGAAAAAACTGAACTTAGATCTTATTTAAACGAAGTGTTTTTAGATCATGAGGTCGAGGCCATTTTTGAAACAAGGGTGCTTATGCATGCATCCTTCTTAAAAATGGATTTAGATATAAAGGACATAAAAGAACATTGGGACGAGGTATATAGTTTGTATCAGAAGGAAATACTCCAGCTGGAAATTAATCAGCTGGAGCAAGAGTTGGTACATAATCTATCCCCTGAAACGTGGGCACGTTACCAGGCTTTTAAAGCCTTACTGACGAAAGAAGACCCGAAGTCCTAAGTATAATGCGCTGTGCAACTAATGCACTTTGAGATTAATCGCATCAGCGCTTTTATTTCTATTATGGACCACCCCGTTGAAAAACGGGGTCCAAGAGCGCTAACACGGGCAAAGCCTTGAGAGCGGTAAACGCACCTGGATCCCGGCTTTCGCCGGGATGGTTTGAAAAGGTATGAAAGTATTTAAAAACCGGGTATAGATTGAATTTTTTAAAATATGTAGTATACTAACTTTAATTTTGTAAAGGATCGACAAATGTCACAATTATTTACACCTGATCATGACGTGATAGAAGCTATGGATCCTGTGGACGATGCTCCTGAAAACAAGGAGCAAATGAAGGATAAGCAAGCAAACGAAATCAAGCGTCTGTTAAAAGAAGGCAAAGAAAAAGGGTTCTTAACTTACAAAGAATTCAATAAGGTTTTGCCACAGGCTACTTCGTCTGAAGATTTAGTCGAAGAAACCTTGGAAATGCTGGATGAGCTAGGAATTGACCTGGTGGGTGATCCAGATGATGACAACCTCATAACTGTTGGAGACGCCAGTAAAGTTGCGCCTGAATCTGCTGGTAACACAGATGATCCTGTTCGTATGTACTTACGGGAGATGGGGAGTGTTGCGCTGCTATCTCGTGAAGGGGAAATCGAAATTGCAAAGCGTATTGAAACCGGCAAGCAAACCATGGTTGATGCTCTTTTTTGCAGCCCTAGAACCATTTCCTTTTTAATCTCTCTCATTCAGCCGCTAACGGATAGAGAAGTTTTCTTGAGAGAAATTATCTCTCTGGAAGCCGCTTTTGGAGCAGATGAATTTGATGAAGTGGCGGCGGCTGCAAAATTAAACCCTGCTGCCATAGATGATCTTGAAATCATGAGGACAATTGCTCCTATTGGGGAATTAACACCTACAGATCAAAAAGAGCCCGAACTAGGGGTAGAAGAAGCAGAAGATGAAAAAGATCCAGAACAAGAAGATGAAAATGCTATTTCTCTTTCTTTGATGGAAGAAAGTCTTTTGCCAAAAATATTAGAATCACTCGAGCAAATTGCCACCATTTATAATGACCTTGAACAGTTGCATACAAAGCAGCTGGAATCAGCTATGAAAGGTGTGGATACACCAAAAAATCTTAAAGAAAAGCAAGCTGATCTTGGAACAAAGATTGTTACTATCATTAAAGATTTACGTCTAAACCCTGGATGCATCGCCGATTTGGTTGAAGAACATTATAGGTGGAATAAAGAATTAATCCGACAAGAAGGTCAATTGTTACGTCTAGCAATGGATTCAAAGGTTAGTCGTGAGGAGTTTTTGAAACACTACACAACTTATGAAATTCATCAAGACTGGGTAAAGAATGTTGCAGCTCTGTCTAAAGAATGGCAGCATTTTACAACTATCCATGCCAAAGAAATTGACGAAATTCGTTCGGCTGTTTTAGAAATTGCCCAAAAATTTAAATTACCTATAAAAGAACTTAAAGAAATTGTTAGCCTGATTCAAAAGGGAGATCGAACTTCTTCTAGAGCAAAGAAAGAAATGATCGTGGCTAACTTACGCTTAGTGATTTCTATTGCCAAGAAATATACCAATCGAGGACTTCAATTCTTGGATTTGATTCAAGAAGGTAATATCGGATTGATGAAGGCTGTTGACAAGTTTGAGTACAGGCGGGGGTACAAATTTTCCACCTATGCTACTTGGTGGATTCGTCAAGCCATTACTAGGTCCATTGCAGATCAGGCAAGGACTATTCGTATTCCTGTTCATATGATTGAGACTATTAACAAGCTGGTAAGAACATCCAGACAAATGCTCCATGAAATTGGTCGTGAACCAACTCCTGAGGAATTGGCGGAAAAACTAATGATGCCTCTCGATAAGGTACGTAAAGTAATGAAGATCGCAAAAGAACCCATCAGCCTTGAAACCCCAGTGGGTGATGAAGAAGATAGTCATTTAGGGGATTTCATTGAGGATAAAAACGCTATTATTCCTTTAGATGCAGCTATTCACGGAAACCTACGGGAATCTACAACACGAGTGCTGTCAACATTGACTCCCAGAGAAGAGCGGGTTCTGAGAATGCGTTTTGGAATTGGTATGAATACGGATCATACCTTAGAGGAAGTAGGGCAACAATTTTCTGTAACACGTGAACGTATTCGTCAAATTGAAGCAAAGGCACTTCGTAAGTTGAAGCATCCTAGTAGGTCTAGAAAACTACGGAGTTTCATAGACCACTTGCCCAATAACTAAATAGTAGAAAGAACGTATCGCCAAAAAACAAGAATATTAAGCCGGCGATAGCGAGAGCTGGACCAAAAGGAAGGGGAGTATCTTTAAAAGGTGCCCCTTTTTTATAGACCTTAAAAATAATATATGTACCTAGAAAAAAAGCGACCGCAATTAATACAATATTAGGGAGAGACTCCCAACCAAAGTAGGCGCCTAGGAGTGCCGCCATTTTCATATCCCCCTCACCCATACCTTCCTTATGGCGTGCTTTCTCAAAAATGTAGGCGAGGAACCATAAACTAAGATATCCAGCCATTAATCCTATTAAAGCACTACGAATATCAGTAAACACATGATTTGTATTAAAAAATAGTCCTAAAAATAACGTTGGAAATATTATTTTATCTGGCAAAATCTGATGATGCCAATCAATAAATCCTAAACAAATCATGCTAGAAATAAAAATAAGAGCTGCAAAAAGAGAAGGCGTCACCCCAAAATGCCAAGCAGCGAGAAAAAAAAGAATCCCTGTCCCCAATTCAACCAATGGATATTCATAAGATATTTTTACCCCACATCCCCCGCATCTTCCCTTTAGAAAAAGATAGCCGAAAATGGGGGTTAACTCATAAGGCTTCATTGCTCTTTTACATTTAGGACAATGAGACCTTGGAGAAAAAAGACTAAGAGATTTCTTTTTTTGAATATTTTGACCCGTAAGTTCATTCGCATATTGTAATTCTTGAAATTCCAAAATTAAAGGCAAGCGATATATGATCACATTATAGAAGCTACCTGAAAAAAGCCCCAAGAACCCTATATAAAAACTGAAAGCTTCCAAGTGAGAATTTAAAATATCAAGCGCCATTATAATTACCTCTTTGTTTTTTTCTAATTTTAGTGTATTATAATAATAGCATACAGTTAATAAAGAAATAACGCAAAAAATATACATAAAAAATAATGTTGATTGTATTAAGAAAAAATGATATAGTATTAGTATAGTGTTAATTTAAAAAATAAAATGGGAGAAAATAAAATGAAAAAAATAAAAAAGCAAAAAGGGTTTACTGTTCTTGAAATTACTTTCGTACTAGGTATCATGGCAATTCTTGGAGGTTTAACCTTTAACGAACTTCGGTACACCATCGAATTACAAAGAGGGCATGAAGCCGTATCAAAAATGCGGGGTATCTACATAGCGGCCCTTCAATATTATACACAAAATCAGAGGACATTTCAGAATATTAGCATGTCTAGATTATGTACAGAAGGGTATCTTGATAACGATACTTGTGGTGCTACAGGTAATGCTGGTGTAGGACGCGGTCCATGGGGTGGTGACTACAAAGTTTTCGATACCACATCCAGTGAGGGCGCTAACACCTTTATGTCAGTTGGTATTGGAGTCACAAAGGTACCTTACCAAGGTGGTAACTTCATTGTTACTGAATTAAAGAAAGATTTGAACGCAGATCAAACTGCCAGCTCATATGATTTTACAAATGCTACTGCTGGTGTTGTATACTATTCGAGCAACTAATTTATATATTATATTAAAAAACATATTTCACTACCTCAAAGGGCCATTTGGCCCTTTTTCTTTTTCCCTTTTTCAAAACTCTTTTTCCTTTTTTTTTCAAAAAATCTGTAATACACTAAATTTAGTATAAAAAATAAACAGGGGATAAAAATAATGGGGATTTTAAAAAAACAGCGTGGGTTTACCGTGATTGAGGTAACCTTTGTCTTAGCCATTATAGCTATTATTAGCGGTATAACTTTTAGTGAAGTTCGCTTTCTTATAGAAAGACAGCGAACTGAAGAAGCTGCCGATTCTATTCGAAAAATTTATACAGGATCTATAGAATTTTACAACACCAATACTAATACCTATACAGGCCTAAATACCATGGCAGATTTATGTAGCAATGGATATGTGAATGCTGATATTTGCACCCAAAATGGCTCAGGCCGTGCCCCTTGGGGGGGTGACTATACGGCCGCTGGAAGTGGCACCCAAGTCACAATTACCGCAACCGATATACCCACACCGAGCTGCAATGCTATTGTCGAAGAACTTCAAATGGATACAACCATATCCTCAGCTACCTGTAGCAGCAATGAGGTAACTGCAGTTTATTATAGCAATGCTTGATTAATTGGATTTGATTTTCTTTAAAAAACATTTTATAGTATATATAAAATAAAAAATAAATAGGGGGCTATAATTTTGAAGGGCACTAATAAGCAAAAAGGAGTTAGTCTGATTGAAATGATGTTTGTCATTGGATTGACGAGCATTATTGCATCTATCACTTTTTTTGAAACACGTCATTCGGTTGAAACAGAGCGTGCACAACAAGCTATCGCAGATATGCGTACAATATACTTGGGTTCCGTTAGTTATTATGATTCCTATGGAAGTTATTCAACAGTAACTATGAACAAGCTGTGTATTACTGACTCTTACGTAGACTCTAGTATTTGTGGCACTAACGGCACCCGAGGAACTGGCACAGGTCCATGGAATGGAAACTATGTGGTACAAATGGGTGGGGCAGCCGATCCAACTCAAATTAAAATTACTTTAAGTCAAGTACCTCGTACTTATGGGGGATACATTATGAGAGAGTTGCTGACAGACGTTACTATTAATAGCAGCACTACATACACCTCATACGATATAACCAGCGGTACAAAGATAATGACGGCTACCTACTATAGATCGGTATGATGCGGTTTTATACTTTTAGAATAAACGATATAAAATAGGGAAATGAAAAATGACTGTATTAATATCAGAAAAAAGAGAAAATTTTGTTCTGAACACCTATCGAGAACAAATTCTTAATACCAGAAAAAGTATTTTCAAGATAAAGCATTTGGCAAAAACGCTTGGGCCATTTTCATATTTGGAAAAAAAGGATAAGTTTATAAAAGTTATTCTTTCTCAAGATCCAGGCTATCTGCTTGCAGAAACAGTTTTAGAATATCTAAAAATTGATAATCAACCTTGGGTTATATATTTAGAAGAATCTCCTGAGAATAAAGCTATGGTTATGCTTGTTGTAAATGAAGGAGAAGTTGTAAAAGATATTTTAATTCCAATAACACATGTGGAAGATTGTTTAACAGAGATTGCTCAAGATAATAATCCTTACCAATTTCATATTGTAGATTTAGGGTCTGTCAATATAGATATAGTTTCTATCGTTCAAAAGAAATTTTGTAAGAAAAATTCTGAATGTAAGATTAAAAAATACACTGAATCTGTATTAGATCAGATAATTTGCAAAAAAAAATATAAGTTATTAAGCTTAGATGAAGAAATTAAGATAAAAAAAATAAAAAACCCTAATTACCTAGGGATTTCTGTTTTTTCATTAGTTATTTTCTTGTCATGCCTTGGTTACTATCATCATCAAAAGATAACATCTGAGGAGGAGCGATTACTAAGCGAGCATCAGCGCAACAGAGCGCTCCGAGAAGCATTTATTTTGCCCTCTCCCAAAAAAATTGTGAAGTCAATTCAAGAACGCTTAATTAAAGTTCAGTATATGTCAGGTTGGCCTGTAACACATGCTACTTATTCCCCCGGAAAAGTTTTGCTAATAATTGAATCTAATCCGCTTCGCAATGAATATTTAAAAAAGTGGGCTGAAAAGGAAGCGATTCCTTATGATGAGAAAGCGAACCAACTTTCATTTTCATTAATGGAAGTAGAAAAAAATTCAACTCCCAAGCACATAAGAAAAATCTCTACGACAGAGGAAGAGCTCACAAGTGCTCTTAAAAAAATAGTTCATAGCGATCTATTAAAAAAACAAAATGCCCAAGACAAAGGCGTATATAACTCAATAGATTTTAATATAGATATAAAAAATCAATCTATAGTATTTTTAGAATTAATATCAGATATTGTAGCAAAATTTCCTGCTGTGATAACAAATATTAATTTGAAAATTGAAAATGCTGCTATAAATGGTAGCGTAACAATAGAATTGAGGGGGATATGATTAATTAATTTGAACTAGAAATGCTTTGCATTTCTGTTTTTTGTGATACTATTATAATAAGATAGATAATTAAGGGGATATAAATTATGGAAAAAAAACACTATATTGGGGGAGGCATTGTAGTCGCTCTTTGTGCCATCTACGGTATACATCAATACAATACGACACAACTATCAGAGATGGATTCGGATTTGCATCAGCAGGCTCTTGCACAGATGAGCAAGGATAAACCTGATTCTGGGGAAGCCAAGGGTTCTAGTGCTGCAGATGCTGAAATTCAAGAATATGGAAGTATTCTGGAAAAAATTCAAGAGACCAAAGTCAAAAAGGCGCTTCTTGAGCAAGAAATCGCCCTCCGTCAGGTGGAAGGTGAATTAAGAATGGCTAGAAAAGAGCTAGGGATGGATACAGATGCCATAGGAGGCATTTCCTCGATGGATGGGGATTTCTCTTCTTCAGAGGATCAGGCCTATAAATTTGTGATGGTGAAGCAGCGCCAAGGAGAGTGGCATGCAACATTCTCTAGAGGTGGAAAAGTTTATAAAGTAAAAACAGGGGATACCCTGCCTGGTGGGTATAAAGTACATGATATTAATGAGCATGGAACAATCCTCAAGAAAGGAAAAGAAGAATTTGTTCACGTATTTTAATGAACTAAATTACATTCTTTAATATAAATTTAATTATAATAATTAATTAATACTTAATACCTTTGGGGGGTAATATGGAAGAAGTTCGCAGTCTTACTGAACTATTAAAAAAGGTTGGGCAGCATGCTATCCTAAAAGATATGATGCCATGGTTTAAAGAGCAAGGCAGTATTGTTGCCCTGGATAATGGTGTTATAATTACTGATGATATTCATTCTTCTAAAACTCAAAATTGCCAAAACATTCTAAGGAATTATGGATTAAATGCAGATACGATAATTGTTGCGGCTCCTGAAACTATTAAAGCCTTGATTGCAGAATTCGAAAAACAAGAGGCTCTTTTAGAAACCACCTCTAAAGATCAAAGTCTTTCTCGTCAGCAGAAAATATTACGTAATTTGATTGCAGATGCTTTCCGTTCATCCGCGACAGATATACATATTGAAGTGCGTAAAACATTTACCAAAATTCGCTTTCGGAGATTTGGCGTTTTAGATTTAGTTGCCAAGTGGACTGAAGCTTTAGGACGCGAAGTCACTTCTGTTGCTTTTAACAACGAATCTGAACAGTCTATTGAAAACTTCAACCCAACAAAAGCTCAGAACGCGGTTATTGAAACCGCTGTTGATGGGTTCAAGATGCGTATTCGTATTTCAACTGTTCCTTGTTATGAAGGCTTTGATATGGTGCTGCGTTTGCTAAGGGAAGAATCTCAACAATTAACTAATCTAGAAGACTTGGGGTACACCCCTCAACAAGCGTTATTAATACAAGAAGCTATTCGTAAACCAAGCGGAGCTATTATTGTTTCTGGGCCAACAGGGTCTGGCAAGTCTACCACTATTGCTACGTGCTTGCAAAAATTGCCAATTAATAAAAAGATTTATACAGTCGAAGATCCTGTTGAGTATAAAGTGGACGTGGCAACTCAAATATCTATTAACACAGATAAAAATAGCGATGACTATAGATCTACATTACGTTCCGTATTACGTATGGACCCCGATGTTCTTGTTATTGGTGAGATACGTGATGCAAGCACAGCTGCTACTATGGCAAATGCTGCTATCACTGGACACTTGGTATTTACAACCATTCACACCAAAAGAGCTGTAAACGTTGTGCTACGCTTGGTTGATATGGGAATATCTTCCATGATGCTTAGTGACCCAAATTTGATAGTCGCTCTGATTGCTCAAAGATTACTTCCAACAGTGTGTCCAAAATGTTCAATTTCCATTTTAAAATCTGAGCGACATGCGCCCTATTTAAAACGATGGAGCCCCATTTTAGGGAAGAACTTAGACCAAATAAGGGTCAGGGATTTATCCTCTACCTGTCAAGCGTGTCATGGGACAGGTATCGAAGGGCGTACAGCTGCAGCTGAGGTGATTTGGATTGATGAAAAAACCCTAGAATTTATCCAAAAGGATGACATGTTAAGCTGGCTAAAATATCTAAAAGCTCATAATTGGCAGAGTATGGATGATAGAATGATTGAATTGATTCAACAGGGCAAGTGCGATCCTCTAGACGTTGAGGATAATGTGGGCAATCTCTCTGAATTGTTTGGTGTAAAAGAACTTACTTATAAAGAATAAAAGATGAAATCTTTAGATAAAAAAACAATATTATTAAATAAAAACAAACTCCTTTTTTCAAAGCAGAGTAAGGTTGATTTTTTAGAATATATGGGGTTTCTACTAGATTCTGGTATTCCTCCTCTCTCTGCATTAACAGCTATTAAAAAGAATCATCAAGGAAAAAAATACAAGGCCATAGCCACTGACTTATTAGAAGCAATGCAAGAAGGTAAAAAATTAATAGAGTGTCTAAAAGGATGGTTTCCCAATGACGTTATTGCACTTATTGATGGATATGATCGTGTTGGAAAGCTAAGCGAAGGCTTTATAGATGCATCGGCAAGTTTATCAGAATCAGACCATACAAAATCTGGTTTTTATGCTGCCTTAGCCTATCCTATCGCTGTGTGTGTTTTGGCGGTTGCTCTGATGATTTTTTTAAACAAGACCCTTTTAAAAGGTCTTGTTTTTGATGTAGCTAAAGAGGGAGCAATAGAAATTCCCCAACGTATGATGGCGTATAGTCACACTGCAGACTTTCTAGAAAGCCATTGGATTTCTATGGTGATAGGATTTTTTATCTTTATTTTCCTCATGAAAATGTTTTTAAGAAATTGGTCTGGAAAAATCAGATCTTATTTTGATAAACTTCCATTTTTTGCCTTTTATGCGGATGCCCAAACAATTTTCTTTTTTAGAAAATTGGGGTTATTTGTGAACCATAATATTAATCTTCAGACTTCTTTAAAGTTAATGCTTGAGAAAAACACACGCTATTTAAAATATTATATTAACTGTATGTTAAATAAGATCCTTAATGGAGAGCATCAAATCGCGAAAATGTTAGATGTTGGACTTATTCATAAAGATTATATTTACTATCTCGAAATCATGGAAATTGCCCAGCAACCAGCAAGATCTATAGCTAAGTTGGCATCTCTTATTGATATGCAGCACAAGAAAGTATTAAAAAGAATATCCACAATGTTGCGAATTTTGCTTTTTATGGTGGGTGTAACATCAATGTTGACCTCATATCTAATGATATTTCAAGCAAAGAACGTTCTAAACCAATATCAAAATAAGACAAAATAAGAGTCTAAGAGACGCTAGTATTTTTAATGGGTTTATTTTATTGTAAGGTTATGAATCTTACGAAATAGGGCTATTTTAACTGCAAAGGTAAACTTCCGTCATGCTTAACACTTCATCTTTAAGAGGAATAGCCTTCCGTGTTCCTCTTTTGCTTGTACTCTTTTTTATGAATTGTGCTGATGCTTCTTTAGATCTAAAGAAAAAAATTGAACTTTATCTCAATCAACTTAAAACCTTAGAAGCCGATTTTCACCAAACAGATAGCGTACAAAAAATATCTAAGGGCCATGTGTATTTATCTCGACCTGGAAAAATTCGGTTTGATTTTTTGGAGCCTGATCCAAAATTATTGGTTTCAGATGGATCGTGGTTAATTTTTTATGACACTCCTCTTCAAGAGGTAACGTATATGGATATTAAAGATACTCCAGGGAAATTTTTATTAGCCAATGAAATTTCTTTCGATAAAGACACCGTTTTAAAAGAGATTCGGGATCTTGAGGAATATTATATTGTGCACCTTGAGGCTTTGAAAGAAGGGTATCATCTCATTTTACACTTTTTAAAGAATCCATTGATTCTCAAAGGATGGACCATTCGGGATGATCAAGGAAATGAAACCCATCTAATGCTGTTTAACCATAAGGAAAACAAGTCAATTGATGAAACCCAATTCCAATTTAAAGATCCTCGACCTAAGCGTAAAAAGGATTAGATTTTCTGCATAACTAAAAAGCTAGTTATGCAAAGAAATCTATTAAGCGATCCCCCTACCCCAATTGCTTACAGGTTTAAAAATGACGCTATTCTGTGGGTTTTGTGGATTGTTTCTAGTATAAGGATTAGGGGGGATATATTGACTTGATTCCCTAGAATTATTAATGACTGCTATTACATTAGAAGCCTGAGCATGCTGGAGTTCCTGACGGTTTAAAGGTATTTGTCCAGGAGTGATATTTGTACCTTGGGGTATATACTCAACTTCCCATAAGTGTTTTGGGGTGGGGTTCATCGCAGGCCCTTCTAACAAGGAAGATATACTCTTATTTTGCTCCATTGGTTGATCCATCTGAATACTTTTCTCTTCCAGCTCTACGGCTGCTTGAACCTTTGCTTGAGAGGAAGCGTGGGGGTTTGAATGCTTTTTTTTCTTATCAGAGGCGATAGATTTTGGGGAAATCTGGGCAAGGGTTACCTTTAGCAAGTTAATTTCCGATTCCCGACGAGAAATTTGTAGTCCTAGTTCTGCCATAGCAGAACCAGATGTCACTTTTTTCTTCATGCTTTGTAAGAACTGTATTTCCTCTCGAATTTCCTTGATACGTTTCATTAAATCTTCACGATATTGAACAGATTCTGTTTTAAAGTCTGGGCTTTTAGGTGTGGGCCTATTTTTAGCTAAAACTTTAGGAGGCAACGGCTTTGCTCCGATGGCAAGTAGGCGACGTGTTAAAGTTAATTCTTCATTTTCTAATTTCGTAATTTCATTACCAATGTCTTTCAAGGCTTCCCCTGATTGCTCTTCCAAGCTTTTTTCTCGTAATATATAAATTTTTTCATACACAGCCTGCAATTGATCTTGCAAAAAATGTTCATGATCACGATCAGCATTCTTTCGATCCATAAATAATTGTGGCGTGTGAGTAATTGAAACGGCTTTTTTTCCTACAGCCGTATCTCCCAAGGATTCACGTAGAACATTTAATTCCTGCCCCATTCTACGTAGATCTTGCTGTAGTTTAGCGCGCTGTTTATCATTTTTTGTTTTAGAAATCTGATCTTGTTGATCCAACATTTTTGTCCGCAACTCAGTCATTTCTTTTGTTAAAAAGTCTTTATGGTCTTGTTCTGATAATTTCTTGGGCATTGTAGGCTTTCCTTTTTGGCCTACTCTTGCCTCAAAAGTCGAAAATACATCATTAAATCCAACATTTGTTTCTGCATTTTCTTGCCAATCAGGAAGTACAGATTGAATGCGTGTGACTAATTGTTCAATTTCTTTTTCAAGACGAATTATTTTTTCAA
This sequence comes from uncultured Hyphomicrobiales bacterium, assembly GCA_964402405.1. GTDB lineage: Bacteria > Pseudomonadota > Alphaproteobacteria > UBA7879 > UBA7879 > CAYOCE01. The sequence continues at coordinate 27,766 of CAYOCE010000007.1, forward strand.
TACTTTGTAATCCAGATTCATTTTCCGCAGCTTCTTTTTGTGCCGTTAATTTTTTATATTTGGTGACTAGGGACTTTATTTGCTCAGCACTAAAAGCTGCCTTAGAATGCGTTCCTAAGGCTATGCAAAAGACAATACCTATGATAATCAAAAAAAGTTTATATTGCATGTGACAATTTTTTAAAAATTTTCGCCCTAATCTTTATAAATCTGAAGGCTCTATTGCTTACTTAAACGTATCATAAAAAAAATAAAAACGCGAGATTTCGGTGAAAAAGAATTAAAAAAATAATTACACCCCCCTTTGAAAGAAGAAAAAGTATTAAGAATCCACTATAGATTAGGAAGATAAAAAAAAGCCAGGTAAAAAACCCGGCTAAGATTAATTGGGAGGCTTTACGTCCTAGGGGACGTATTTCCTAAGAGCCCAACGATAGGACCCTTAGAAGTTCGAGTATTGCACTCGAATCAAAGGATAAAAAATACCTTTGTAATAGAGATTAATAAACCAAATTCATAAAAAATGCACATGCTTTTTTAGCATCAATTCAATCTAATTAATGAATACCGTATTTTTTTGTTGAAATTAATATATTATTAGGCTGATTTTAGATAATATTAGAAATGTAGATATAGGAAAATTCTTGGATTTTTTAGCGGGAAACTTTTTACTAGGGGCTTATAAAAAAACCACCTCTTCAACAAGAGGTGGTTTCTTAAAGTATATTTCAGAATTAAACCTTAACCAACTTTCATAACGCTGGTTCGGTTCAAAGCCCAAGCAGCTTCGTTTGAACCCTCAACGAGTGGGCGTTCTTTACCGTAGCTAATAGTTTCAACACGACGTGCATCAATGCCAGCTGCAACCAAAGCACTTTTCACGCCATTGGCACGACGGGCACCTAATGCCAAGTTGTATTCACGGGTTCCGCGTTCATCACAATGACCCTCAACCATAACCTTAGCACCTGGGTTAGCCATCAACCATTTTACAATCTCGTCAATAACAGGGCGATACTGCGCTGTAATGTCATACTTGTCTAATGCATAGTAAACTTGATTGTTTGAAGAGACTGCGGAGTATTGTCCACCAGCGCCATTAGGACCCCATTCAACTGTTACTTCCTGGGCCCCTGGGCCACCTGCGCCATTTCCTTCAGCAAAACCATTGCTGTCAGCTCCACAACCTTCATCTGTTGCGCACTTACATGCTGATAAAGCCAATAACGCCGCAACCCCAGTTAGTTTCCTTATTTGCATCTTCTTCACCCTTCCTAGTAATATAAAAAAAATTAACACATGGAGCACACTATAACCACTGACTCAGCGGTTGTAAACCATAAGCATGACCCTAATCAAAATTTTTTTAAAAAATTTAATCTAAGTTTATGTTAGCATAATTTTTTTAAAAAATAAATACCCTTTATAAATTTCTCATGCGTTCTTTACCATTTTTTAATTGGATTCTTTTCTCTATCCATATCAAATAAAGACAAGAACAAACAATTAATCCTCCGCCACTTAAAATAGAAATTGAAGGCATTTCCATAAAGAATAAAAAACCCACTAAGGTACTTAAAGGAAATCTGGCGAATTTAAAGGGGGCAATAAAGGAGGCTGCCCCATACATATAGGCACTCCCTAAACATCTTTGAGTAACCATATATGTGAGGCCAATTAAAATAAGTTTAAACCATTCTGAAACAGTAGGCATAACCCATTCAAGGGACATGGGAATAAAAGAAAATAAAGTCATTAGTCCCATAGAATATAGGAAAGTTGTAGTAAGCGTATCTTTAATCCCAAGGGGTTTGATTAGGAGGGAAGACCCTGCGAAAGCAAGGGCTGAAATCAGCGGCAAAAAGGCGTAAAAGCTAAAAATACGTTCCGTTGGCTGCAAAATAATAAAAATACCCACAAATCCCAAAGCTAGGCATATCCACAAGGTTAGACGGGATTTTTCTTTGAAAAACAAAATTCCCCCCAAGGTGGTAAAGAGAGTGCTGGTTAAGGAAAGGGCAGAACACTCTGCCAAAGGGAGGTAAAGCAATGATGTAATCCAGGCCAACCCTCCCATCGTTGCTAAAAAGCCCCTAAGGATTTGCCCTTTTAGAGCCTTCGCTTTAAAAACGATTTTTAGAGGAGGACGAAATATGATTAATAAAGAAAAAAAGGCAATAAAGCTTTTGAAAAACAGGATCTCTATCGCTGGCAATCGGTGCCCCATGGAATGGAGCATGCCATTTCCCATCAGGGCAAAAAGGCTGGAAAGCAATATCAACCCCGCGCCATGAAGGTTCGGGGTGGATTTGAAGGAGGTGAAGAGGTGTTTCATGTAGAGTCTTTCGAAACTCCGCGGACCACCCCGACGAAAGTCGGGGTCCAGGTGCGCAAATAATAATTAATACTTTTAAAATACGGCCTCTTTATGGACCCCGGCTTTCGCCGGTGTGGTTTAGAGAGGTTGTAGATTCCCCTACCCCTTCACCAGCTCATAAATCCATCGAGCCAAAGAGTCTAAATAGAAGGATTTTGGCATTTTATCCAAGACGTGGGTTGCAACCACTTCCCCATTAAAGCCCGCTGAGGCAAGACCTTTTTCTAAAGTTACTGCCTCTCGTCCTGCAAAGGGTTGTTGAGAAACGGCAATATAACTACCCGGTGTCACCCGAAGATCTAGAAGAGCCTGAAGGGTATCCTTCCTATTTGCCCTGATCTGAGGAGCCTTCCCATATATAACATGGCCTGCAGGAACCTTTGCTTCCACAACCATAATATTCTCACCCTTAGGAAATCCCTGAGGGAAATTAGGGGCCATCCGGTTTGCTAAGAATTTGGCGGCATCTGATTCTGTTTTTAGAGTCGGTTGAGGTTCTCCTGAATTTAGAAGGCGTTGGGGAACACGATCAAAGGTAACATATTCCCCATATAAAGGTCGGTCGCCCGCCAAGAAAATCAATTTCTCAAAACGCACGCCTTCCTTTTCCCATAAATAGATTAAATAATCCACAGCATCTGCCATAAACCGTGTCACTGTTCCTAACACAATAGCATATGTGTATTTTTTCTGCGTAGGGACCAGAGCATCAACCATCCCTATTTGACGGTAGAGATCTAGCTCTTCTGCAACAGGCGGGGTTGCATCTGTTTTTTCTTTTATATGCTTAGAATCACTTACATTTCCCAACCATTTGCCTTGGGTTTCCTCCATAATAGCCTCAGGGGTTGTGGCGACAATTCCTTGGTTTGTCAGAACCTTCATTAGTTCGGGCGTTGGCTTGCCATCAACAAACAGGGTTTCTCCTTTGTTAACGAGGATCGTATTCTCATAAGGTTTTTGGAGAGTAGATGCAGTATTTTCTGATTGTTCTTGAACGATAATTGAGGTGGTTTCACAAGAAGAACACGAAGAGCCCTTGTAATAAAAATACCCACCCCACAGCAAACCAAGGGCGAGAAAGATCCAGATTATGGGCTTGTTTAATTTCATAATGTTTTCCTTTTCTTACGACGATATACCAAAACATTCTGGTTATGGGTTTTAAGATTGGGCGAAAACGCATGCCCCCCATTTCCATCAGCCACAAAATACATATCATCTATTTTCATGGGGTTCAAGACAGCTAAGATTGCCTCTTTTCCCGCCATTGCAATAGGTGTGGGGGGGAGGCCTTTGTGAACATAGGTATTATGGGATAGATCCTTCTTTAGATCAGCAGCTAGTAATTTTTTTCCATATTTCCCCTGCCCCTTGGTCAGATTATAGACAACCGTTGGATCCGCCTGTAACAGCATCCCTTTTTTAAGACGATTAATAAAGACCGCTGCTACCCTGGGCTTTTCTTGGGGCAAAGGTGTTTCTTTTTCTACGATGGAGGCTAAAATCAGAGCATCATAGGGAAAGGTAAAGGGCAAATCAGAAGCTCGTTTTTCCCAAGCTTCAGCCAAAAAATCCTTCAGATTTTTTTCCATTAATTTATAGAGATCTGAGTACGTTGTACCCTTGGGAATAGAATAGGTTTCAGGCAATAATGTTCCTTCCTCAGGTATATCATTTGTATCCCGAACTAGATAATCCTGAGCCTTTAGAATCTCCCGCACTTGATAACCTGTTAAACCCTCTGGAATCGTAAGCTTATGCAAATACACAAGTCCCTTGGTTAATTTGTCTGCAATATTTTGGTGGGATGCACGGGCCTCAAATTCATACTCTCCTGCTTGAACAGAGGTGCGCTTTCCTAAAGCAATAAGGGTAAGGGCAAATATATGTGGGTGTCTTATAATTCCTTCTTTTTCCAAAGATCTGGCGATTTCAAAAAGGGATTGACCTTTGGAAATAGTCACAACCGTGCTTTGAGATAGGGGGCCTGATTGATGATAGGTATAGGTTCCCCCTCCTAACAAGAGGCTTATTAAAACGGCAATTGTATAGAAAGTTTTTTTTAGAAAGGGATGCATGTTGGTTTCCTGTTTCGCTAAAACTAAATTAGCTTTTCGCAAATCGAAAAGCAAATTACTTTTTAGCGGAATTTTTGAAGAGGGTTTTGATTGGTCAAAAAATGTTTTTGGCGGAATATAGAATTTTATAAGTAGCCAAAATAGATTTGTAAAAATTGATTTGGCGTGTTATACGTAATATATAAGCCGCCAAAATGAGGTATTATGATTATCGGACGCAAGCAAGAAATTAAGATTCTAAAGAAGGTTTATGATTCCAAAGATGCTGAATTTATAGCACTTTATGGCAGGCGTCGTATTGGAAAAACTTTTTTAATTCGTCAGATGTTTTCTAAGGAAAAGAATTATTTTGAATTAGTAGGCCTCAAGGATGGCCCCTTAAAAGAACAGCTTAAAAATTTTACGGAGGCTCTTAGCCAAACTTTTTATCAAGGTCTACCTCTTCAAATACCCTCTAGTTGGGAAGATGGCTTTAAATTATTAACAGATGCTCTTCAAAAAATCCCCACAAACAAAAAATTGGTTTTATTTTTTGATGAACTTCCATGGCTCGCCAGCCGAAAATCCAAATTTATCCAGGCTCTTGATTACTATTGGAATAAATATTGGTCTCAAATGACCAATCTTAAGTTGATTGTTTGTGGATCTGCCGCTGCTTGGATGATCGATCATTTGATTAACGACAAAGGGGGGCTTCATAATCGAATCACCGGTCGAATTTTATTGGAACCTTTTACCCTAAAGGAAGTTAAAGAATTTTTAAAAAGCAGGTCTATTAACTTAAAAGATGAGCAGATTGTGGATCTCTATATGGTTCTAGGGGGTGTTCCTTACTATTTAAAGTTTATTGAAAGGGGTGAATCTGCTGCCCAAATTGTATCAAGCCTTTGCTTTGACATAAATAGCCCCCTAAGGGATGAATTTCCCCGATTAATTAAATCCCTGTTTGATAAGGGGGAAACTCATTTACAAATTTTACGATTGATCGCCAAGAGTTATTATGGAATTTCAAGAGAGAATCTTTTAAAAAAATTAAAAATGACATCAGGGGGAGCGTTTAATAAATACATAGAAGAATTAGAAGCCGCTGGGTTTATTAAAGCCATGAGGCCATATCTCAAGAAAAAAAATTATTATCGAGCCATTGATGAATATTCTTTGTTTTATCTAAATTGGATTGAGCCTGTTTCAACCAATGGAATTCCCAATGTTCCTCGAGATTTTTGGGTGAATCAAATTGGGCGAGGAGAATACAACGCTTGGGCAGGATATGCTTATGAAACCATCTGTTTAACGCATACCAGGCAAATCCAGAAGGCCTTGGGTATTGAAAATCAAGTAAGGGAAATCACCAGTTGGAGAGCATCTGGAAAATCCACCAACATGCAAGGCGCCCAAATCGATCTTCTCTTTGATCGTTTTGATCAAAGTGTTACATTATGTGAAATCAAATATACAAAAACAATTTTTACCGTTGATAAATCCTATGCAGAGGCCCTTAAAAAGAAAATTTCCGTATTTTCAGAACATTTTCCAAAAAAGCAGATATTTCTAGCCCTGATTAGTACTCAAGGGTTTAAGAAAAACATATGGACCGAGGGATTAATTGATCAGGGTATTACGTTAGGGGATTTAATGAACTAGCGAGGGTCTTGACCAAAAATCTCTTGACAAGGACATACTTTGTAATTACATTTTAAGAAATACTGAGGAGTTTTAAAAAATGCAAATCGATCTTATTCAAATTGGGAATTCCAGGGGAATTCGTATTCCAAAATCTTTGATTGAGCAATGTGGGCTTAAAGATTCTGTTAATATTGAAGTCAAAGATCATCAGATTATTCTTTCCCCCGTAAAAACTTCTCGTGAAGGTTGGGAAGAATCTTTTAAACAGATGGCAGCAGCTAAGGATGACCGGTTAATTTTGGATACGGATTCCGAATCATGGGATAAAACTGAATGGGAGTGGTAAACATCCAAAGATTTGATGTTTTTTTGATTGCCTTAGATCCCACAAAAGGATTAGAGATTCAAAAGGCACGTCCTGCTGTCGTTGTGTCTCCTGATGAAATGAATCAGCATATTCGGACTGTTATTATTCTACCCATGACGACAAAAGGAACAACCTATAAAACAAGAATCCCCATTGTGTTTCAACAAAAAGAAGGAAAAATTGTTGTAGATCAAATCAGAACCGTTGATAAAACAAGACTAGTCAAAAAACTGGGAAAAATTACGGATGCTGAGGCAGCCTTAGTTTTGTCTACGCTGCAGGAATTGTTTTTGTTTTAAGAGCAGCTCTATAAAAATAGAGCCGGAGATTATCATTAAAAGATAAAAAAGTACTATTTCCTGTAAATTCCAGTAAATTCACGAACAGGATTATTGTTCATGGTAACGAAATCTTCTTCTAAAAACCATTCTTCGTTTAGTTCTTTGGTTAGTGACTTTACTTCGTCTCGGGAAAAATGTTTTACAATAGCTCCTTCAGTGGTCAAATATGTTCCCATGTTTCCAAATTTTTCTAATCCTGCCTTATATTTCTCCTGATATTTTGAAGAAGAGGTCAACAAGAAGTCACAGAAATATAAAACTCCCTTTTCTTTAAGGACTCTTTTAATTTCAGAAAAAATTGCAATTTGTTGTTCTAGACTAGGAACACAACACAAAACCGTTGAAATAATAACAACATCAAATGTTTCATCAGCAAAAGGAATATGAGGTGGGTTAATAACCTGACAATCAAGATTAGGATGTATGGATTTGGCTCGAGCAATCATCCCTGAAGAAGAGTCCACTCCTTTAAGGTTTTTAAATCCATTCTCATATAGAAAACTAAGAATGCGACCATATCCGCAACCATATTCTAAAATTTTAGATTCTTTTGTGCAAAAATTAGAAAACTCCTCAAAGTGAAAAGGATCAGAAAATTCCTTTTCTTTGCTTGCTTGATTCCAGAATTCTCTCTGATCTATTTTTAAAGCATCACTCATATCAAAATCTTTAACTATACTTCTTGAAAATCACCGACGCATTGGTGCCGCCAAATCCAAAGGAGTTGGAAATGGCCACATTTACCGTACGTTCTTGGGCTTTGAGGGGCACAAGGTTGACACCAGCAGCTTCAGGGGCTGGGTTATGAAGATTTAACGTTGGAGGGACAAGCCCATGATTTATGGCCAGGATGGAGAAAATAGATTCTACGCTCCCTGCTGCCCCCAACAAATGCCCAATGGATGATTTTGTAGAAGACATGGCGACATGATCCAAACAGTTGGCAAATAAACGTTTTACAGCACTCAGTTCCGCCAAATCACCCAAAGGGGTCGATGTCCCATGGGCATTGATGTAGTCAATATCTTCAACAGACATTTTTGCATTCTTAAGGGCCGCAACCATAGCGCGGTATCCGCCATTTCCATCCTCTGATGGGGCTGTCACGTGATAGGCATCCCCCGAAAGGCCGTATCCTACAACCTCGGCATAAATCTTAGCCCCACGCTTTTTAGCATGTTCCAATTCTTCTAGAACTAGAATACCTGCGCCTTCACCCATGACAAATCCATCACGACCCTCATCCCACGGACGAGAGGCCTCGGTTGGGCGATCATTATAGCTAGTCGATAGGGCACGAGCCGCACAGAATCCAGCGATTCCTAAACGGCAAACGGCACCTTCGGATCCCCCCGCCACCATCACATCTGCGTCTCCAAATTGAATCAAACGAGCCGCGTCGCCAATGGCATGGGCGCCTGTGGCGCAGGCCGTTACCACAGAGTGGTTAGGCCCCTTTAGGCCATGACGAATAGACACATTTCCAGAGGTGAGATTAATCAAACATGAGGGAATAAAAAATGGTGTGACGCGACGAGGGCCTTTTTCATGGAGCGTTACAGCGCTTTCATAAATCCCCTGCAGTCCTCCAATACCAGCCCCAATTAAAACGCCTGTCCGGCAACGATCTTCTTCGGACTCAGGGTGCCACCCTGCATCATCTAACGCAAGATCAGATGCTACCATGCCGTAGGCAATGTATTCGCCAATTTTCTTTTGTTCCTTGGGTTCAATCCATTCATTTAGATTGAGCATTCCTTTAGAAACAGCGTTTTCTTCATTAGATCTAGGGACTTCACCGGCCACCTGGCAAGCAAGATCACTGGATTCACATAAGGTAATAGGACCGATGCCCGAGACTCCTTTGGTTAATCTTTCCCAAACACGCTCAGTTCCCAATCCTAAAGGGGTTACTAAACCCAATCCTGTTACAACAACACGTCTCATGCTACACCTCTTAAATATTAGTTAAAGTCCAGAGTCTCTTTTCACCGTCATCCCGACCCCCGAGCTTTAGCTCTCTTATATCGTCATCCCAAACCGCGAGCTTCAGCGAGCGAGATTTGGCCCTCCTACGCTAAAGCTTCGGAGGACGAGGAACAGCCCGCCCACCAAAGCCTTGGCGACGGTGGGGACCCAGCACAAAAGTGAGGACTTCGTCCTCCCATAATCCCTGGGTTCCAGCTCTCCCTCGCTATCGCTCGGGGGCCGGAATGACGACGTGAAGGAGCCGAAGCTCACTTGCCTGGGATGACAGTGATAGGTGGTTAATCCCCACCAAACCAAAATGAAAAAAGGCAAGTCCCTTATGGAATCTTGCCCTCTTGAATATCACAAAAACAACAGAAATACTATCCCTGTGTTTTTTTGGTAATATAATCAACAGCATCTTTAACTGTTTTAATTTTTTCAGCGTCTTCATCAGGGATTTCAATGTTAAACTCTTCCTCAAACGCCATAACCATTTCTACGGTGTCCAAGCTATCTGCGCCAAGATCATCAATGAAACTGGATCCTTCGGATATTTTTCCTTTATCCACGCTCAGCTTATCAGCAACAATATCTTTTACGCGATCTGCTAAATGACTCATTTATCTTTATCCTAATTCTTTAACAATTGAATACAAAAACACAACACCTCTTGAAAGGCGAGAGGTATATAGGTTCCTACCATAAACTTTTTGGGTTGACTAGTCCAAAATTTATTTTTTTCAAATCATTACCATGCCGCCATTCACATGAAGGGTTTGGCCTGTAATATAACTGGCTTCTTGGCTGCTTAAGAATACACAAGCCGCCGCAATATCCGAAGGATCACCGATAGCACCCATGGGGATATCCTGCAAAATCCTTTCCCTTTGGGCATCATTTAAAACATCGGTCATAGGGGATTTGATAAATCCAGGGGCGACACAATTTGCGGTGATGTTACGAGAAGCCACTTCGGCTGCTAGAGATTTTGTCATCCCAATCATGCCAGCCTTAGCCGCTGAATAGTTAACTTGTCCTGCATTGCCCGTTACCCCAACAATAGAGGTAATATTGATGATACGGCCAAAGCGATTTTTCATCATGCCCCGAATTACGTTTCGACTTAATCGAAAGGGAACCTCTAGATTCACAAATAGAACCCTTTGAAAATCTTCGTCTTTCATACGCATAATCAGACCATCACGTGTAATACCCGCATTATTTACCAAGGTATCTATGCTCCCCATCTGGGATTCCACATGGGGGATAAGAGCATCTACTTCCTCAGGATTTTCAAAGTCCGAGGGAAAAACATGAACGCGATCCCCACCCAAATCATTGGCCAATTGCTCTAACACATCCCGCCTGCGGCCTACAATACCGATTGTGGCCCCCTGGGCATGAAAACTCCGGACAATGGCGCCCCCAATTCCCCCGGTAGCCCCGGTAATTAATACACGACGATTTTCTAAAGAAAACATATAATTCCCCCATAGTTAAAAAATACGAATACCCTAAAGTAAGGAGGAAACTCTCACAGGTCAATAGGAGAGTTACTAAGTTTCAAAGCCTTCGGAGGACAGGTCTATGTGGCGCTACACCCAGAGAAGAATCTAGATAACAAAAAACCCCTTAAGACGTTAAAGTC
>CAYOCE010000008.1:0-1902 GCA_964402405.1 uncultured Hyphomicrobiales bacterium
CGAACGAAGGAGGTCATGAGGCGTTCGTTGGCGATCACGGTGATCTTGCCGTCTTGGGCTTCTTTTTCTTGTTTCTTCAGTTTTTCCTCATTTCTTTTGGCCTCAACCACCAACATACCGTCCTGGATGGACACTTTGATGTCAGCCTTTGAAATTCCAGGAACATCCACTGTTAAAACATATACTTTGTCCTTTTCAATGATATCCGTGCACCCTAAATTCATTGGTACAATAGGGGCAAGCATAGGCATTTGTGACATTTGCGGCATGGGAAGGGGCATCATGTCCATGGGGCCCATATCAGCAGGCATTGTGGGGTTTGGCATTTCTTGATCAGCTAATGCGGCGTTTCCAACTAACAACATAAGGGCAATGAGGGGTAAATATTTTTTCATGATAATCCTCCAAAATGAATGATTTATATCTTTATAGTCTACCAGATTTTCCCCATTTTGACAAGGGGGGGTGTTGAGCATCCAGGGCCTACGCGCGAAAAGTTTATAGTTTCAAACTGTGGTAATAAAAGCGTATCCCTGTAACGTTACAGGGGTGCACTTGCCTTATAACCCTTATAAACAAAGGACTCTAGAGGAAGTGATGCCATGTGGCGCTACGCGCTACACCCCGAAAAGCGTTGTAAATACAAGGGGTATAGAAAAATGTATACGCGTAACGTTACACGGGTGCACTTGGATCTTTATGAGTAAAGGTTTTTCATGTCATGAGATTAAAATAGAACGTTTTTCATGCGTAGGTCCGGATTAGGGTTGCCAAGGGATGTGCCTTCAGTTTATAGTCAACCCATGGATAATAATGAGAAAAATACGTTGGTGCCAGGCGCTACTAATCCTAACACGCGGTGTGGGTATGTGGTGATTATGGGGCCGCCCAATGCGGGGAAGTCTACTCTTTTGAATTCTATTTTGGGGGTGAAGGTTTCTATCGTTAGTCATAAGGTTCAAACCACCCGGACGCGTATTTCAGGGATTTTTACCAAGGATGAGACGCAGATTGTTTTTGTGGATACCCCGGGGATCTTTATTTCAAAGGCTAAAAATCGTCTGGAGACCTCTATGCTCGCAGCTGCTTGGCATTCGGTTTTTGATGCCGATCAGGTATTATTAATGATCGATGCCTCGAAAAATTCCTTCCGCGAAGAAATTCAGATGATCATTAAAACCTTCCAAAAGCAAAATCGCAAGGTTATGGTGGCGCTTAATAAGATTGATTTGATTGCCAAAGAAAAATTATTAGAGCATGCCAAATCCTGGATGGCAACGGGGGTGGTTGAAGATGTCTTTATGATCTCGGCCCGGAAAAAACAAGGGATTGAGGGATTGCTGGAGGCGCTTATTGCAAAGATGCCTCGGGCTCCGTTTTTATATCCTGAAGATCAATTGGCCGATGTTCCCATGAAATTTTTAGCGTCCGAGTTAACACGGGAGCAGATTTTTCACCAGGTTCATCATGAAATTCCCTATAATATTACTGTTCGAACTGAGACTTGGGAGCGTTTTCGCAACAAAAGCCTAAAGATCGTTCAGATGATTTATGTCAAAAATCCCTTGCATCGATCTATTATATTGGGAAAAAATGGGGAAATGATTAAACGAATTGGGATGAATGCGCGGTTGGAGATCGAGCATCTGCTTGCGTGTCCTGTTCATTTGATGTTACATGTAACTGTGGACCCCAATTGGCAGGAGCGTCCCGAGCACTATACGGACCAGGGGCTAGAGTTTTCGCCAAAGGTGGATTAGAGCCATGTGCAGTTCTAAACTAGTTTGAATTTTGAATAAAAATAGCGTACATATTGAAATATTCCGTCATCCCGGCCCGTGAGCAAAGCGAGCGCGAGCCGGGACCCAGGGATTATGAGAGGGCGTAGCCCTCACTTTATTT
>CAYOCE010000008.1:2002-7797 GCA_964402405.1 uncultured Hyphomicrobiales bacterium
AATTGAGTAAATCTAAACCAATTCAAAAATCTAAAGGAATCTGGATAGGGGTTGCCCTTGTTTTAATGGGCGTTGCAGCCTTCTTTGGGTATCAATCCTTTTCTAAATCTGCTCCACCAGCCTATCCACAGGATATCAAAGTCGTCGAAGTTGAACCCGTGAGCATTAAAAATATTGGCGAGACATCTAGATTCATTGGGACCATCAAACCTGAAAGATCAACAATTTTAGTGGCGCGGGCTGCCGGGATTTTAGAGTCTCTGGTGCAACCGGGGCAAAAAGTTTCAAAAGGGATGTTGATTGCCAAAATCGATAATGCCGATATTGAAAAGAACTACAATCTTTCTGAATCTGCCGAAAAAATTGCGAAGACCCAATATGATCGGGCACAAAAGCTTTTAGAGGCAGGGTTGTTTAGCAAAAACAATGTTGAAGAAAAGAAAAATCTATGGATTCAGGCCCAGAAAAATTTGGCAAATGCCAAGATAGATTTGAATAGAATTAAATTCCATGCCCCGTTTAATGGGGTCGTGGGAGTATTCAAGGTACGGGAAGGATCCCAGGTGAGGGAAGGGGACTCAATTGTTAGTTTCTATGATCCCTCGAGTCTTGTGGTGGAATTTGATATCCCGGCATCCCTCGTGAATTTGGTACATGAGGGGCAGCCTGTCCATATTGATTCAAAAATGTATACCCTTGATCGGATGCAAAAAATGGTTGATGAGGAAACGCATATGTGTCCTGCCTATACGAACATCACCTGTGACCATTGTGTGATTGGATCTAGTGTTAATGTGGATCTAGAGGTGCAGAAGAAAGATACCATTGTTATTCCATATGAATCCGTGTTTTTACGAGATTCAAAGCCCTATGTTTATGTAGCCAAGGATAACAAGGCCGTTTTAAAACCCGTTGAATTGGGTATTCGAGACAAGGAACAGGTTGAAATTACATCAGGACTAGAGCCCGGGGAAAAGGTTATTATCCGAGGACAAGCTAGATTGTACCCCGAGATTGCCATTCAAATCCATAACCCAAGCCCTGAAGGGACGGGGGCTAATTCTCAAGAGAATTTGGTCAAATGAATATAACAACCTATTTCATCAAGCACCCTGTTATTGCTCTTGTTTTAAGCAGCATGATTATTCTGCTGGGGGCCCTTTGTTTTAATTCGTTGCCTATCCGAGAATATCCCCAGGTTAATTTCCCAACGGTTACGATTAATACCAACTATCCCAACGCCAGTGCGGAATTGGTTGAATCCTCCGTTACCAATATTCTGGAGGATCGTCTTGCAGGCATTGAGGGCATTGATACTCTTGTTTCCCAGTCTAAATATGGGGCATCGTCGATTGAAATAAGTTTTCATGTGGGGACCTCCATTGATCGATCGTTAATTGCGATTCGGGATGCCATCGGCCTTGCTAAAGGCAATTTACCTAAGGAGATCAGAGACCCTATTGTTGAAAGGAAAACTCAATCCAATGGCCCTCCCTTTATGGCCGTATCTATTGAGTCTCCCACTGCGGATTTTGGGGCTTTAACCCATTGGGCAAATTTAAACTTGAAAAATGCCTTCCGGAGTTTGAAGGGGGTTGCTTCAGCGGATGTGTGGGGGGAGCCCTATACGTATAAAATTACGTTGGATCCCAAAAAGATGTATGCCTTTGGGGTCAATGCAGATGAGGTTTTTAAAGCATTGGAAAAGAACAATGTTTCCTTACCTGTGGGGAAATTCCAAAACGAAGTGCCTGTAACCTTGAATTCTGAATTAAAGACCACCGAAGCTTATGAAAATCTGGTGATTAAGGAAAAAAACTTTAAGGATCCTAAGAATAAGCAACATCCGATTTTATTAAAGTCCATAGCCCATATTGAACTGGCAACAGATGATCAGCATTCCAGATTCCGCATCAATGGAAATAAGGGGTTATGCCTTGCCATCAATAAATCAACGGATTCTAACCCTGTGGAGGTATCGACTCTGGTGCATGAGCAAGTTAAGGCACTTTCAGAGAACTTGCCTTCTGATATCAAAATCAAGGTCATTTTAGATCAAGCAGATTTTATCAAATCTTCCCTTAAAAACATAGAATCTTCTATTGTCGAGGCCATCCTTTTTGTGTTGGTGATCGTCTTTTTATTCTTACGCAACCTTGGAGCAACCCTTATTCCCCTGGTCACCATTCCTGTTTCCTTAATTGGATCCCTCTTATTTTTAAAGTTGTTTGGATATTCCATTAATATCATGACGCTGCTTGCCATGGTTTTGGCCATTGGGTTGGTGGTGGATGATGCGATTATTGTATTGGAAAATATCTCAAGACATCTGGAAAATGGCCTATCTTCCATCGAGGCTGCCATCAAAGGGGCCAAGGAAATAGGCTTTGCCATTGTGGCCATGACCTTGACTCTGGCTAGTGTGTATGCCCCCATTGCCTTTGTTCATGGGGTTGTGGGTCAGCTGTTTGTTGAATTTGCAGTGGCTCTTGCGGGAAGTGTATTGATTTCTGGGGTTGTGGCGTTGACGTTGTCTCCCTTAATGTGTGCGAGGTTTCTCAAGCAGGACTCTAAACATTTTTTACCAGGGGTTGATCGTTTTTTGAATGACCTTTCCAATCGGTACAAAGGTATTTTGGAATATATCCTTCTTCACAAAAAAACGGTGTTGGCATTGGCATTTGGATCGTTGGGATTAACGATTTTATTTTTTAAGATCCTTCCCAGCGAAACAGCCCCCAAGGAAGACCGCAGCTTGATAGGTATATGGCTTCCCCCTATCCCCGGGAAAAGCATGGATACCATGTATCAAAAAACCATTGAGGTCGAAAAGATGATAGGATCTCTCTCAGAAGCAAAAGATACTCTCCTATTTGTGGGGGATTGGGGCGGGAGCATTGTGATCCAGCTTAAACCAAAGACCGAGCGCAAAAGGTCTGCTACAGCACTTACCAATATCCTCAGGCCCAAGGCCATGTCTCTACCATCTCTTGAGGCCTATGCTTGGAATTGGGAATCGGGGCTTCCGGGGATGGATGATGCCTTTGGCGGGGCCGAGCTTGCCCTGGTTGTTTCAACAGTTGATAGCTATCGCCATCTTTTTGAGAATGTCGAGAAAGTGCGCAAGATTATTGAAGAAAAGAAAACCTTTGATTCCATCCGACATGATTTGAATTTGGATTCCTTGGGGTACGCCATAGACCTTGATACAAACTTGCTGGCAAAACTAAACCTAAATCAATCTCAAGTAGCCAAGATGATAGAGGTATTTTTTAGTGGGGATGAATCCTTATCCTTTGCAAAGGATGGTCTGCGGTATGCCATTACACTCAGAGGGGCAGACCGCCCCTGGACTCTGGATGAGATTTATATCACGAACCCTAATGGGGAGCGTATTTCCATGGGGGCCTTTGCAAAAATGGTATCCAAGGCAGAACCCAAGGAGTTAAATCATTATAATCAAATGCGATCTGCTACCCTTAGAACCGCTATTTCTGCCGATCAGAAAATTGAAACAGCCATGCCAAAACTATTGAAAGTAGCAGATGAAGCTTTGCCAAGCACCTACAAGAAAACATGGACAGGGGCGGCAAAGGCCTACCAGCAATCCTCTACAACCATGGCTCTATTGTTTGTATTGGCCATTGTGTTTATCTTTGCCATTTTAGCGGTGCAATTTGAAAGCTTTGTGGATCCGTTGATTGTTCTATTCACCGTACCGCTTGCCTGTTCAGGGGCTTTGTTTGTTGCCTGGATATCGGGAGGGACGCTGAATGTGTATACCCAAGTGGGGTTAATTACCTTGATTGGGTTGATCACAAAGCATGGAATTTTGATTGTGGAATTTGCCAATCAGCTGTGGGAGAAGGGAACTCCTTTATTGGGGGCCATTCAGCAATCTGCGATTCTAAGGCTTAGACCTATTTTGATGACAACAGGAGCCATGGTTTTTGGACTAATTCCATTGATATTATCCCAAGATGATGGATCTGAGGCACGTCAAGCCATTGGCATGGTGCTGATCGGAGGGCTCGGGTTTGGAACCCTCTTTACTCTTTTTGTCCTGCCCACGGTTTATTATGTGGTGAAGTCCTCTATGGCGAAAATTCAGGGGCATTCATAAACTTCTTTTTCTTTGAAATCAAAAAATGATACAATGAAGCCATGAAGAAGATACCTGCTAAAATCAATCTTACTATGCACCATATACCTAAGGGTATATCGGATCATGTCGCCTATAGAACTGTCAAAACGCTGCGGTTTTTTGCAGATACCTTTTTTGCCAAGCGATATGGCCATCGGGCCGTTGTTTTAGAAACCGTTGCAGGAGTTCCTGGAATGGTGGGGGGCATGATACAGCACCTGCGTAGTTTACGTAGATGCAAAGATGATCATGGGTGGATCAAGGAGTTATTGGATGAGGCTGAAAATGAACGCATGCATCTGATGACCTTTATTACGATCGCAAAACCCTCGTGGGTGGAGCGGATGATCATTGTTATCGTGCAGTTTCTCTTTTTTGTTTCTTACGCTATTCTATATATTATATCTGCAAAAACAGCCCATCGGTTGGTGGGGTATTTGGAGGAAGAAGCTGTTCATTCCTATACCCAATATTTGCACCAGGTAGAGTCCGGAGAGACAGAAAATATCCCCGCCCCCCAAATTGCCATTGACTATTGGAAACTAGGTAAGAATGCAAGATTGACCGATTTAATTGTG
The DNA here is from genome assembly GCA_964402405.1 of uncultured Hyphomicrobiales bacterium. Taxonomy (GTDB): domain Bacteria; phylum Pseudomonadota; class Alphaproteobacteria; order UBA7879; family UBA7879; genus CAYOCE01. The sequence goes on from CAYOCE010000008.1 coordinate 6,725, forward strand.
GCTGTTCGCAATGATGAGGCCTGGCATCGGGATACCAACCACAAATTGGCAAAGTTGGTTTGTTCACAAAAGTATTAGAGTTCTTGCCTAACCATTAAACCAGGTGCCCTACTCCATTCTAATTCTGACCCCATTATTTTGACCATCTACAGATTGGATTGTCCTCAAAATATCTTGAATAAAGTAAAAATATCTATAGCCTCTGGGAAAAACAACCTCTCGTACAGTTGCGCCCTCCCAAGCCAATACTCTGGCAAGGGTAACGGCATCAATTTGTCCCCTCATTGGGAGAATATCCAGATAGAGTGTATCCAAGGGAGTAGTTAATAGATCCTCTATTCCACTGGGTATATTATTGCTAAAGGGCGCCGCATAAACCTGGGCCTGTGATCTTACTCTGAGAACCCTAACCTGACTCTCTCTCAATAATTGATCAAGGATCCTCATATCAGGATAGTCGGGCAAGTGAATAGACAAGGAAGATAAATTAGCTGGTAGCATAACAGGAGCAGTAAAAGGTTGATGATTCTGTGTAACAACATGTCTAATATCTAATTCAGTTAGTCTTGAAGTTTGAAGAGTTTGCAAAACATTTTCAGCCGCCAAGCCCCCTGTCCAACCAATAGTAAGTCTTCTTAATGCAGGCGCATTGACCATGAGATTTTGTAAATTTGCCTGGGTGAGCGCTATTGCTGCAGCAAAGGGCTGGTTTGCTGGCGTAGGTATAATCTCTAATCCTTCAATTGTGTCTAAACGATCATGCCTTCTAATAGCCTCGATGGAAAGGGCCCCCTCTGGCAAGACAAGAGAATGAAGGGGAGCGTCTGTATCCTTGAACCCGTTTAATATATCTACAATCTGATCTCCAGGAAGACTTGATAAATCTAGATGATCCAAGGCAGGTATTTTCATTACGCGGGGTTGAGGTTCTTGTTCTTGAGGAGCAGGGGCGGCGGCAGCTGCTGCAGCAGGCATAGGGAGAGCCACATCCTGCGTAAGTTTTAATCTAGACAAAGAAGAAGCTTCCCCCCTAGGCATTGCATTCCACAGATTTCTGGGCATTGTTAAGGAAA
>CAYOCE010000008.1:7897-23148 GCA_964402405.1 uncultured Hyphomicrobiales bacterium
TGTTGAAAAATCCCAATCTAAAACACTAAAAAATGCCTCTAATCGTTCAGAGTAGGGTAACCTATCATAGAGTGAAACTCTCATAAAATGACGTAATCCGGTGATAACCGCATCATCTTGATCAGATGTCAGTCTATCAGGATTTATATTTTGATATATATCCAAGAACAAATGGTTAAATAAGCTACCAATATAATAACCATCTGTCTCTCTGACCAAGGGAATTTGTAGAGCTTCTTCTAGTAGAGTTGCCCACTGATCACCCGTTAGGTTTAGCGGATCTTCATGATCGTAATATGGACCTGACATTATGGAAGTGACAATTCTGGAGCCTTTCTCTGAAAGAGGTATATTCTCCCGAAGTTCCTGAACAAGTGTAAGATAGTGATCAAAATCAGCCCGAGTGGGTCGGCCAAAGGATGTCTCAACCAACAACGCTAATAATTCGTATTTTTCAGAAGAAGGATCCATGGTTTGAATCTCTGTAAAGAGGGGGCCTTTATCTTCCTCACTCATATTTAGTCTTGATTTTAATACTCTTGCCTCTAGAGTATCCATCCTTCTTAATCCACCCCGTAAGTAATCTGGATCAATATCAAAGAGTCCAGGTTGTTGAAGGGTGTATCTTGTTTGGTGCTTTGCCAGTTTTATAATAAAAGAATCTCCTAACCCCAAGTGCGCAAAAAGACTTTTCATAAAATTATAAAGGGGTCTTATTGGATCTACTGGAACATGGGTCAACCTATGTACGCTGAAATCCAGAAAATCATCGGCAATTCTTTCCAGAGTAGCAGGAGACGTTGTATTTATCAGGGCATCCCTAAAAAGATCAAAATTAATACCATTAGGTTCTTGCTCATTCCATATGAGCATATGGAGATGTTGTGGCTTTAAACTGTTCACGGCTAACCCTATCACGTGATACCCCGGTCTCTGGGCTATTCCATACTCACATAACTCTTCAAAGGAGCGGCGGAGGTCATCTGTTAATTGTGCCCTTTCTGCATCATTAAGATATCTGCTTTTTGTTTTTTTCATTAAGCCACGAACCTTTATGATGTCTTTATAAGGCGTAAAATAAGGAGAATCTGGCATGCGGTCTATAACCCCTTGAATATAGGCATCTGGCTCTGGGATAGTATCCCATTTCATCCTACTAAGAGCTTCTAATAAAAATACTCCGTGTCCTAGATCTCCTCTATCTACAGCCTCCATCAAAAGACGGGTGCGTTTTGCTTTATCTGACGTTACTTGGCACCCCAAAAAGGTCATCATACGATTAGCAAATGGTCGGAAACTTTCATTAAATTTATCAATATTACTTTGAAAGAAGTCAAAAAAATTGATTAAGTCCCGTTGAGCTTCTTCCTTTGCTTCTTTTTTTCCCATACACCTTGCAATGTATAGCAAGGTTTTAAAAGGATCTTCCCAATTATCGGATCCCCGAACTTCTTCTATTAAGAAATTATGAAAAGACTCCTCTGTATGGGTAGGGTTGCTCCCATCCAACAAATAAGAAAGTCGTCTTGCCTCAAACTCTTCAAAATCAAGATTCTCCGCAGTAGAAAGCATCCATACTTTCAAAGATTTCTCTTCGAAATCCTCAGGGGACATGGCCATAACTGGGGTCATGATGGACTGACTTAGAAAGATGATCAGAGTTGTGTAAGCAAAAAAGTTCTTTAGAGAGTTCTTCATGAGTTCATCCTATAAAAAAACACTATTAATCGGTAATCTAAATAATAAATTGCATAAATATAGTGCTAACCCACAAAATAATCAAGACATTTATTTGAGAAAAGATGCGTGAATTTTTTAAAAAAACTTCCAAACCAACATGATGAGGGTCATCCCATAAAAGAAAACTTTCTTCAGAATATGGGGTTTTGGATACACAAGGGACATCAAGGTAAAGACAATAAGCCCTGGGTAAATGATCTCAAGAATGGGAATTAAAAAGGCTGTAATGCCTTTAAAATTCAGCAAAGAGAGTAGAAAAGAAACGATTGTAGTGGCGGCCAATACATAAACAAATTTTTCTGGGTTTAATTTGAATATCCGATGTAAAAATTCGGCATACAAGTTGTTCAAGGCAGTTGCGGTGGCAAGGCAGGAAAAACCCATGGCAAGCGCAATGATCACCGTTGAATATTCCCCCAACAGATGCATGGAAAGGGTGGGGAGCATCTCGGTTGGTTGTACACCTGTCAATGTGGTTTGATAGGTGGCGCCAAGATAAACAAGGCCTGCATACGCAAGGGCAATAACGGATGCCCCAATGAAGCTAGCCTTGGCAGAGATCCAAAAGATGGTTTTTTTAGCGGTACCCTTGGGGCATTGTTGTTCAATATGTCTAAAAATGAGGGAGGAGAAGAAAAAGCCTGCAATCAAGTCCATGGTTTGATAGCCTTGGATTAGCCCTAGCTCTATAGAACTTTTTAAAGAATAGCCGGATGATTGTAATCCAGTTGCGCTAAAGACTCCGATTAAAATAATTAAGGCTAGAGTAAACAGCTTAATGGGGGTCATGAATTTACCAATGATGCCTAGCATGCGAGAGTCTTTTAATCCAACCAAAAAGCAAATAAGGCAAAATCCTAGTCCAAAGATCCACAGAGGAATACTTTGAGAAAGCACATGAACCCCGCCAAAGGCAACGGTAATGCAACGGGGAACTACCCCAAAAGATCCCAACAAAGACAGGAGTATTAAAGGAATAACAATATGGGCACCAGCGCCAAGTTCTTTGAAGAAGGCATCATAGGATCCGTGATATCGCTTAATGGCAAAAACCCCGGCAAAGGGAATTAGGACACCACTAATTAATAATCCCATAAAGCCAATCCCCCATTGGTCAAGGCAAGTTGCCCCTATCTGTATGGGAAACACAAGATTCCCTGAGCCAAAAAACATGGCGAAGATGGAAAATCCTAAAATAAAGATAGATGACCGCATCGAATTAAACTCCTAAAATAACCTTGCTATACAACTAACAATTTTAAGGAAAGTCAATAAGATCGTTGATGAAATGGGTGGTATTTAAAAGGCAGAGGTGTTAAGAATTGATTCATTTATATGTTTGTGGAATTTTAAATGTATGGAGATATGGGAGATGATTAAATTATGGCAGGTGGTTATAATGCTGTGTGTTAGTAGTATAAAAATCTATGGGTATGAAATTAAAATTGTGGAACTAGAACAGGAAACAGAATTTTATGGAGTTATCTTAGATAAAATAACGACTGAGGCTGCTCAAAAAACAGGCCTCTCTAAAGTAAAGCCCTTTTATCTTGAAATTCGTGATGATAATAACAAACTTATCGGAGGACTTGCAGGATATGAATTTTATGGATCTTTATTAATAGATATTCTGTGGGTTGACCCTGATCATAGAAAAAAAGGACTTGGATCTAGGTTATTAAAAAAGGCTGAAGAATTGGCTATTAAAAGCCATCTAAAGTTTATAACTGTTGCAAGTATGGAATTTTGGGGATGTAAAAGTTTTTATGAAAAGAATGGATTTACCATTGAATATATACGAGAAGGATTTGCCGGGGACTTTAAGCAATACAATTTTATCAAGGAATTAAAGTATTAAACCTTCGCCTCAGTCTTGGGTTTGATGGGGCCTTCTTCCAAACCGCCCACGAATTGGCGGACGTAAGGATTATCGGTTTTATCCAGTTCTTTGACTTTTCCGGACCAGATGATTTCGCCTTCGTGGATCATGGCGACCTTATCAGCAATGCGCCGAACGCTGGATAAGTCGTGGGTGATACTGATAGCCGTCGCCCCCAATTTTTTGACACATTTGGTGATCAAGCTATCGATCACATGGCACATGATGGGATCTAGGCCGGTGGTGGGCTCGTCAAAAAACATGATTTCTGGATTACAAGCAATCGCCCGGGCCAGGCCCACGCGTTTCTGCATGCCCCCTGATAATTCAACAGGCGCAAGACTTCCAATGCTAGCATCCAGCCCCACATCCTCTAGCTTTTGAAGGGCAATTTTTTTGGCATCTTTTTTAGACATGCCCTGGCTATAGATTAATCCAAAGGCCACATTCTCCCAAACACTCAGACTATCAAAAAGGGCGCCCCCTTGAAAGAGCATGCCAAACTTCCGCATCATGTTTTCCCGCTCTCTGGCCCCCAGGTTTAGGATGTTGACCCCATCAATATCGATAACACCCTGATCAGGATCAATTAATCCCAAAATGCATTTGATGGTGACAGATTTCCCGGTGCCGGATCCTCCAATGATGACAAGGGATTCCCCGGGATTTACGGAAAAACTAATGTCCTGTAAAACATGGTTTCTACCGAAGGTCTTTTTTAGGTGGCTCACTTGGATTTTGGGTGTCATGGGTGTGCCCTCAATTGGAAAATAAAATGGCGGTTAAGATATAATTCAAAAATAGAATCATGATGGAGGACGATACAACCGCCTTGGTGGTGGCTTGGCCCACGCCCTGGGCGCCGCCCCCTGAATAATATCCGTGGTAGCATCCCATCAACGAAATCACGAATCCAAACACAGCGGCTTTGATTAATCCGGAGGTTACATCCTCGGACTTTAAATATTTAAAGGTTTGATCAATATAAAGGGCAGCGTTGAACCCCAGTTTGTGCACGGCCACCAAATATCCCCCAAATACGCCAATGGCATCGGCACATAAAACCAAGATGGGAAGAGTCGTAACCCCAGCAATTAACCGGGGAGCGATTAGGTATTTGAAGGGATTTGTGGAAAGGGTAATCAGGGCGTCAATTTGCTCGGTCACGCGCATGGTTCCGATTTCCGCCGCCATGGAGGCCCCCATGCGTCCAGCGACCATAAGTCCCCCTAACACAGGACCTAATTCTCGGGTCATGGATAAAATGACAACGGTGGAGATGGAGCTTTCTGCTGAAAACCGCGAAAAGCCCGTATAACTTTGAAGGGCCAACACCATACCTGTGAAAATAGCGGTGAGCCCTACAACGGGGAGGGAAAAATATCCCATATCCATCAGCTGCCGCCCAATTTGCCTAAAGAAGAAGGGCGGCCTAAAACAATAGCTAACGGATAGCAATGTGAAACGAGACCATTGACCAAATAGCTGGATTAATTTTAAAACCTTTGCACCGATAAATGCTAAAAAATTCATTCTTGTTGTGTATCCTCTATATATATTCTTTGGCACCTGGGACCCAAACGGGTAAAGACCTCATGAACCAGAGTATTTGCCTTAACACATACCTCATACAATGACATGGTATCATAAATCAGGTCAACCCATGTATTTTTTTCTAAAAATTGTGGGGGGATATGGGTCACATCCATGGCACATAAATCCATGGAAATGCGTCCAATCAATTCTCCTTTGAAATGCCTTATTCTTCCCTGAAAGCCTTTATTGCTGAGGCTGCGGGGGAGGGCATCTGCATACCCTATAGCGAGAATCGCAATCCGCATGGCGCGCGCAGCTGTAAAGGATCCTCCATACCCCACTTGGTCCCCAGGATTCAGGGAACGTATTTGTAAAATCGGGGCTTGGATACAGACAGCCATTTCAAGTTCTTGAAAATTATTTTCTCCCTCAACCCCTCCATATAGATTGATTCCTTGACGTACCATATTCATTTGAAAGTCTGGAGAGATATAAGTACCTTCGGATGCGGCAATGGAAAGACGAATGTGGGGGAGGTACCCTTGGGCCTTTTTGAGCAAGTCTAATTGCTGTTGATTTTTAGGATGATGGGCATCCGAGGAGCAGGCAAGATGACTCATTAGATATAAAAGATGAATACGAGAATATTTTTCTGGATACTGAGAAATCTTTTCAATTTCCGAGAGGCCCAATCCTAACCGATTCATCCCCGTATCCATATTCAAAATGGCTGGGAGGATTTTACCTTGGTGCATCCCGTGATTTTGCCAAATATTAAAGTCATGTTCGGAATTTAAAACAGGAATTAAATCATGTTGGAGATATTCATGAATCCTAGATTCCAAAACGCCAAAAAGAATATAGATCTGAGAGGAGGGACTAAGGTGCGTTCTAAGTTCTATGCCTTCATCCAAGGTCGCCACAAAAAAATCCTGGCATCCCACATTTTCCAAGGCCTTGCTAGTAGGAACCGCCCCTAGTCCATATCCATTTGCCTTCACCACGGCCGCACAAACCGTTTTGGGCATAAGGTTTCCTTTTACCTTTAGGTAATTGCGTTTAATGGCACTTAGATTAACTAAAGCCTGGGGGTGATCTACTGCAGGATAAAACATGGGTAAACCTTTGGTTCTAGAGTGGAACGTTACATGCCATCATTACAATGCTTGCTTAATATTGTCTACAGCATTGATGTGTAGATTATGATCCCTCATTCACCCTGTAGTATTACAATGGATGAATATACCAATTATACCCAACAAGATTAGTCCTACATGAATCAAGCCAATGAAGGTTAGTTTGATTACTGCTATTGTTAGTTAAGCTAACTACATTGGTGCACTGGGTGCCACTGGAATAAGAAGTCTCTTCATAAGAAAAATTAATATCCAATAGGGTATAAAAGCAAACATAGGCGCTCTCATACGTTCCATACGAAGTCGGACGTCCTACAATAGCCGCATGACACGTATTAACATTAGCAAAAATGGTGACACCTGCGTTTAAATTTGAATAACTAGCGATGCCAGGAATGGAACTAATATTAGAAGTTGCATAATCATTGATATCAGTATTTGCTGTAATTCCTGCAGATATACAAGAAGCATTTTGCAAACATGTTACAAATTCTCGGCCCGATTTATCACTTGTTGCCCCACTGCAAGCCGTATTGCAAGCAGTTAAAAGCGGATCGAGTGCAGATCCTGTATTTAAAGTTCTTGGGGCATTACAAGTGGCTGTTATAACACCTGCCTGGTATTGGGCTTTGCATAATTTATCATTGTTGAAATACCCTGCCACCAATAAACCTATAGGCCTTGGCTGCTGATTTAGGGCAATTATAAACTGGGTACTGGTTGCCCCTCGTCGTACTGAAAAACTGCCTGCTTTATAAAATCCACTATTATTATTTTTTCCGCACACCCCTGAAATATAAACACCCGCGATATTAGATGTGGCTGTGCATAAGAGTTTATTCCAATGCCTGTATGTGAATGACCATTCTTATCGTAATATTCTTGAGCAGCCAGTTGTAGGATTTTAAATTTTGAGTATATCTTCATAGCAACAGCTTTGTTAGGTAAGGCTTTTGCACATACGGCAAAATTTAGCAGCAAACTACATAAGAATAAGAGTTTTTTCACAGACAAGGGGCCCAATAATTAATAGCTCATAAATATATAGTAACCTTGTTTATAAGGGATAGGCAATAACGGTAGGTTAAAATCTTTGTAAATCCCTTTTTATATTCAGAAAGATTCTGTGAGAAAGAGTATATCTAAAACCCTTTATAGATTAACAATCCAACCAGCTAGTATAACAACTTTGAGTGCTGCAACCACAACAGTGCGCAGGATCTTGGTTGCCATAGTTGGAATTTGGACATCCCCAATTACAAGGAAATATTGAGCCCCAGGCTGTGCGTGGACCCCCAGCACAAGTGCCAGCAATAGCATCAGCACAAGTTTGAAGCCAAGCATAAGTATCAAGCATCTGCATTCCCTCTAATGGAGAATAATATATTCCTGATGACACACAATTAGATCCAGCAAGGGCACTAATACATTGTGTGGCATTGCTTCCTGCAGCCAAAATTGAGAGTTGACATAATGTTAAAGCAGATGGAGCCAAAGCTGTAGAGCATGTTTGAAGCCAGCTACTCTTAGTTGATAGAGTTGCTATATTGCCTGTAGTGACACCCAAAATTTTGCACGCTTTTGATCCAAGGGCGCTTGTACATGTGCTACTGTCGCTACCAGCATTTTGGATGTTGGTGAGACATGCTCTTTCATTTGAAGTATTATCAGTTAGGGGAGTTTTACAAGTCAGTGTTAGGACACCTGCTTGATATTCTGGGGTACATAAATGATTTTGAAGAAAAAACCTTTTAACCAAATTTCCTACGGCAGAGGGAACCCGGGCTGCTGTAATTACAGCCTGATTTATCATTGGACCTTGTGTGACAGCATAAGTGACCGCTCTGGTTATCCCATCATTGTTTGCCCCACAAACGCCCCCGATATTATGAGCTGTACACAAAGATCCTATTGAAATTCCAGCATGGGAGAATGTATTTTGGTCATAATACTTTTGAGAAGCCATCTGAATAGCTCGAACCTTTCTATATAAACTTCTAGCAGCAGAAGAATTAGAAGCACTTGCTGAAGGCAAGAAAAAGCTCAGAAAAATGCTGAATAGAATCAATAGGGTTTTCATACTAATAGGATAACTCCAGTTATGGGTTGTAATCAACTAGTGCTTTCAAAATAATTTTTCAACCCTATACCGTATTCTTATGCCATTTCCCAGAAATAAGTTAATTGGATTTAACCTGCCATAAGTACAGCACAACTTCTAAAGATATTCCCAACTGAATTGTTAATGGCAGAATTAGGGTTAATTCCAATAGTTTGGCATGCTGCGCTTCCAAAACAATTGTTGGTGCAATCTGCTGCTGTACCTGCACCAGAATCATAAGCTATGTTACAATTTCTTGTGCAAGCTACACTCTGGTTACAAGCATTAAAGCCAGTATAATATCCTCCTCCAAGGGCAGCAAAGGAAGCAATGGTATTCTGATTAACCCCTATTGCTACGCATGTGGCATCTGCAAAACAATACGTATTGTAACAGTGGTTCACGCTATCACCTCCTGAGGATATTATTTCGCTGTAGACAAGAGCACCAGCTGTAGCACAGCTCGTGGCGCAAGTGTTGATAGCAGATGATACACTATAGCACGCCGCTAAGTTATCAGGAGAAGTATCAGAGATAGTGGATATGCTTATTCCTGCAGCAATACAACTTGAGTGACCAAGGCAAGAGAAACAATCTACACCTGTAGTGTCGCTTCCAGCCCCTGCGCACCCCGTATTACAATCAGCTCTGGCACTGGCAAGGCAATCACCAACCCAAGGCATGGAGCTATTAAATGTAACACCGGCATATAGGCAATCACTATTACCAAAAGCAGCGGCACAGCTAGCATAATCCGATCCAGCATTGACAACGGCTGTATGGCAAGCAGAAACTCTTGCTAAAATTGCATATCCAGCATTCAAATTTGGGTATTTGCCGAGCAAAGAAATAGGATTGAAGAAGCTATCAAGGTTAGAGGTTGGCGTGCTGGCATCTGTGGTGATTCCAATATTTGTGCAAACTGTATTAGAAAGGCACGACAAGAAAGCTGTACCTGTATGGTCACCGGAGGTACTGGCACATGCGCGTTCACAAGCTAGGAATCGATCTGTTACTCCAAGGCAAGTAGCCGTAATAACACCGGATCTATACTGCATAGTACAAGAAGAGCTTCTTTTATTAAAAAGTCCCTGAACAGCTTCTCCTACTTTTTTTGGTACATTGTATACCTTGACAATAAATTTATCGTTAGTTAATCCTTGTTCTATAGTATATTACCCTGTTTGATAAAAACCATCATTATTTTTTCCACAAACACCCGAGATATTCTGATATGTGCACAAAGCAGACATTGTAATCCCAGAATTTGAATAAGAATGTGCAGTAGAATATCTTTGGGCAGCCACTTGAATGCCTGTAATTTTTGTATACAAACTCAGAGCAGCTGCTTTCTCGGGAGAGGCTGCAGCAGATATGGCAAAATTTAGCAAAAGGCTGATGAGGGTGAGTAAAGGTTTCATTGGAAACTACAATACATGCAACTATTGGAAGTAGGCAATATCAAAACGACATTGTGTGAAAAAAAATGGGAGAAAAAATTCGGGAAAAATTAATAGTCCATTTTTGCCTAAACTTTAGGAATAACCAGCAGTAACACAGGCTGAATAATTGGATGATTGCGTGCTTGTCAAGAAATTAGTGCCAGCAACTGTCGTGTTATAACAAGTTCCACAATCCCTGCATACGGCCTCTATCTGAAAAGCATAATCCCTGTCAGCGGATGCCGCAGAAAAATTAGATGCCCCTTCTTGCAGTGTAGCATCTGCAAGAAGATTTTCAATAGCAGTTGTAATATCACCAGATGTAACTGGATTGGAAGGGAAAGTAGCTATACCATAGGCACTATTAAATAGGCAAGCAGTATGGCAAGGGCTAGCCAGATAATTTCCACAATTAGCATACGCTGTAACATAACTTCCCGACAATGAGGAACTAACATCACTGCAATTAATAGAAGCAGTGTTACAAGAATCATAAGTATAATTGGCGGTAATCGCCGCTTTTAATGAGCCAATGCAGCTCATAAGTGTAGAAATACTAGTTTTTTGAGTTGAACAATTACTATCATTACACATCTGATAGTTGGTAGGAGTAACACTACTGCTACTACCCCCATTGGTTAACATATGGGCATCAATACTACCACCAGAGACACCATTACACGCTGCTGTACATTGGGCAGACGTTGCGACAAATCCATCACAGCCAGGAACCTGAGAATAGAAGTCCACTGATATTCCATCGTTTGTATTATCAGTTTGCACAATGTTATAAGCAGTCGTACATCCACCAATGGTGGGAGTCATGTATATGGAGTTACCATTCAACTGATTCGCAACAAAGCAGTTGGCTAGGAATTTAAAGGTGATAACCTGGGAATCAATATTATCCATGGTAATTCCAGAATAACCACAATAGCTATTAACAGCTGAAACACAGGACGCATAGTTTGTGCCTGCGGCTAGCACATTTGAACGACAAGCCGCTAGGTGGGTTAAAATAGCGTCCCCTGCATTCAGGTTTGAATATCTGCTGAGTGAGGTGATGAGGGCTTCAAGGTTAGAACTTGGGGTAGTATTATCTTTAACAATGCCAGCATTCGTGCAGGCCGTATTTTCAAGGCATGACAAGAAAGCGGTGCCTGAAAGATCACTGGATGTATCTGCACACAAAAAGTTACACCGCAAGAATCGATCTGAGGCGGTATAGATGACTGTAATAACGCCACCTTGATACGCAACACTGGCAGAAGAACTTTTGTTAACAAGCAAGCTCATAACTATGTGAGCCACTGATTTTTTGACACCATATAGACTTATTGAAATTTTGTCGCTTGCTGAACCTGGTGCGACAGTATACCTAACTGATTGATAAATCCCGTCATTGTTTTGCCCACAAACTCCTGAAACGTTAATGGCGTTACATACAGATTTTATAGAAGCGTTAGCATAGGTGCCATTTTGTAGGCTATAGTATTTTTGGACAGCTAATTTGAGGCCTGTAATTTTTGCATAGATACTTTTAGCAGCAGAAACATCTGCAGCATGCATAAGGCCAGATGAAGCCTTTACGACTATGGCAAAGTTTAAAAAAACGCTAAATAGGATTAATAGGAATTTCATAAGAAGCACCATACATGCAATTATAAGCAATAGGCAATATCAAAAAGGCCTGAGGAGAAAAAAAATGAAAGAAAAAATTCGGGAAAAATTAACGGCTTATTTTTGCCCATTGGTTTTAATCATAATCGATGAATCTGCATTGCATGCAGGGCATAGGGAAGGGGGGGCGCGGGAAGGGACCCATTTTAAAATAGAAATGGTATCTGATGTTTTTGAGGAGATGCCCCAAATTTCAAGGCATCAGGCTGTGTATCAAGTGTTGGATGCTGAACTGAAAAGCAGGGTTCATGCGCTTTCCTTACATCTTAACCCCCCTCAGAATCATTCTGATGGTCACGATAAGGTGTAAAAACCTCTTCCTTTTTTTCTGAATGCTGTATAGTGTTTGAAAAAGTAGTGCAAGGAATGATATATAATGTCAAAAAATAATACGGTTATTGATTTCAAAAATGTGGGATTGCATTTTGCCCCAGGCCCCCGCTTGTTTGATAACCTCAATATCTCGATTGAAAAGGGTTCCTTTTCCTTTTTGACAGGGCTTAGTGGGTCTGGGAAGTCAACCTTTCTACGTCTGCTGTATTTAGATTTATTTCAAACCTCTGGGGATATCCGCCTCTTTGGGAAATCCAATCATGAGATCACCCGGGATGCGGTGGCATTGTTTCGGCGCAAGGTTGGGGTGGTGTTTCAGGATTTTCGACTTATCAATCATCTGTCCGCCCTTGAAAATGTAGCATTACCCCTCAAGGCCCAGGGGGTAGATACGAAAAAGCGTCTAACCCAGGCCTATGAATTGTTGGATTGGGTGGGGCTGAAGGATTTTGTGGATGCAAAGCCTCCTGTATTGTCGGGGGGACAGCAACAGCGTGTTGCCATTGCCAGGGCTGTTGTAATGCGGCCCCATTTGTTGTTGGCGGATGAGCCCACAGGAAATGTGGATGATAAGGTGGCTATTCGTTTGTTATATTTGTTCGAGGAACTCAACAAGGCAGGGACAACTATTTTGGTTGCAACCCATAACCAGCATTTAATATCCACCTTTCCTTATCCCCAATTGAATTTAGAGGGAGGCAACCTCAAGAAGATTGATCCTGCGTCTAACCCCAAGGAATACTATGGAGAATATTCCCTATGAATAGAACCCTCCCTTACTCAACAGATTTGCCACTAAAGGAAGATCCCTCTTCTCGGTTTGTGCCCTGGATTATTGGCCTGATGATTTATCTGGCGACTATTGCGTTGATGGTGGCCCTCAGTGTCAGCCATGTTAGATCCAAATGGGATCAGGGGTTGCAATCCAAAATAACCATTGAAATCCCCTCGACCCCTGATTTCCTAGAGGCCGAAAATGAACCTTCTCCAGAACATCAAAGGGTCCTAGATATCCTCAGGCGTGCCCGGGGCATTCGTAGTTTTCACATTATTCCCCGGTCTGAAATTATTGCGATGATGAAGCCTTGGTTGGGATCAGAAACAACCATTCAGGATCTTCCTTTTTCCACCCTCATTGATGTGGAAATTAGCGATCGATCCCTCTTGGATTTAGGACAGCTAAAAAATACCTTGGCAGAGGTATCTCCAAAGGTCCGGATTGAGGATCATCAGGTGTGGCAGCGCAGTATTTTAGATTTGGCCAAAACGGCTGAGTTTATTAGTTTCTTGATTGTGGCTCTGATTTGTCTTGCGGCCATTAGTACCATTGCCTTCACCTCCCAAACCAGTTTGATTATCCATCGTCAAATCATTGAAATTCTTCACCTGATCGGGGCTACCCATCGATATATTGCTTCCCAATTTGAACAACATGCGCTGCGTCTGGGAATTCGAGGAGGACTCTTTGGCTTTGGGCTTTCTCTGTTGACGATTTTGCTGGTCCAATTTTTTTCCCAGACAATGGACACCAGCATTTTAATGGAGCGCGCCTCTTTATTTGAAATGATTGCCATTGGATTTTTGGTTCCCATCATTATTACCAGTTTGATGATGTTTTCAGCACGACTGACTGTTTTGGTGTTATTAAAGAAACTATAGGAGAGGCGATGATCCTTTATATTAGATCCTTGATTTACAATATCCTATTTTTTGGCTTAACGTGTCCGTTGTTGATTATTTTTTCCCCAACCTTACTGCTATCTCCAAAAATTGCCAATTTTATTTCCAGCACATGGTGTTGGCTGAACATATGGTTTTTAAAACCCGTCTGTAATCTAAAATATAAGGTCGTGGGATTTGAAAACATCCCCGATTATCCTGTTTTATTTGCCGCTAAACACCAGTCTACGTGGGAAACTTTAGCCTTAATTTTTATTTTAAAGGGCCCTGTTTTTATTTTGAAAATCGAGCTTTTAAACATTCCTTTTTTCGGGGGATTCTTAAAAAAGGCAGATATGATTGCGGTGGACCGTAAGGCAGGGGGTAGCATGTTGCGCCTGATTGTGGAGGCTGCAAAGGACCGCATTGGCAAGGGGAGATCCATTATCATTTTTCCTGAGGGCCGTCGAACAAAGCCAGGTGAGCATCTAAAATATCAGCGGGGTATTGCGTCCCTGTATGAACATCTAAATGTTCCTGTTATTCCCGTGGCTTTGAACTCTGGACTCTTTTGGCCCAGGAAGTCCTTCCTCAAAAAGCCCGGGGTTGTTACCGTTCAATTCCTTCCCCCCATCCTCCCTGGCATGGATCGGGATCAGTTCATGACATTATTGGAAGATACCATAGAAAAGGCCAGCGCGAAGCTGGCCAATGGGTAGTGACGTTTTTTTAATGTCATCCACACATCGTCATCCCAAACCGCGAGCGATAGCGAGCGAGATTTGGGATGACAGTAAATCCTAGCTTGCTGCCGGTGCAGCAGGTGGATTTGGCAATGTGATAGTCGCAAAACGAGTTGCTCCTGCATCTGTGGTTCCATCCGTCAAAGAAAGATAGGCTTTTTTGGTGCTCCCAAACTCTGTAAAATCTGACCATCCATATGTAGCAACTGTATTAACCAACGGTTCAAGCAACTTGACCATCGCTTTTTTAACTATATCATTTGCTGCCCACACGCGATACGCATCAAATTGGGCTTTTACTTGGGCCTTCTCGCTAGCCTGATAATCATTTCTCTGCAATGTGCGGACAGAAGTTGTCGCTAAAATTGCCGAGACCTTATCAAAGTCAATCTCAAAAATCGGGGTATCCCCAGCTAACTCTTTCCAGTAAAGCTCAGTCTTTCCATGACCATCTGCCGTAATGTCAAAAACTGCTCGGAATCCTCTATCAAGAGGCTCTCCGTCGGGGACGTGATATCCAGCAACTTTAGCCAATACCCTAATGGTTTCTGCTTCAAACCCTTTTGCCGTAAAAACACGACCACTGTCTGTTGCACGAGTCATTGCCGCCCCAACAGATTGGCTAATAGCCTCTGTAATGCCTCCAGCAGCTTCCACTGCTGAATTTCCAGATGCCGCTCCGGTTGTTCTAAGTATTCCCCCTACAACTTCCCCAGAGAATGCTAGAACTTGAACTGTAGCCTTTGTTGCCTCCATCACATCAGAGCAAGTACACCCACATGAAGCTGATGCAGATTGCTCTTGCGCTGCAACCAACCCCAAAACAAATAATCCAATTTTTGATAATTTCTTCATCGTAATATTCCTCCTTAATATGTGTTATTTCCCGTTTATTATTCTAAGTATACCATACCCCTTTGGGGGATTCTAGTCAAAGTTCCTGGGGTCTGTTTGCAACATTTGAGCTCGTGAGTGATAAATCCCTTCCATCGTCATCCCGGA
>CAYOCE010000008.1:23248-37657 GCA_964402405.1 uncultured Hyphomicrobiales bacterium
TCCCGGATCTTTGCTGGTGCTCCTACGGAGCCCTGCGCTTCGTCCGGGATGACAGCGCGTAGACCTTCTATCCTTACCTTTATTCTACCCCCAACTCTCACCCTTTGTGCAAATGGCTTTCTGCGTTTTCTTGGGAATTGAATATTTTAACCAGATCTGACTCGGCAGCCACATTTGTCATGCCTTCGCCTTCGCTGTCCCCTTCAACGGATCCTTCTTCGCTTTCCTTTTCCATGGCTGCAGGCACTTGGCAGGTGTCTTGGGTAGGATCGCAATTGGCATCCGTTCTTGTTTCCTCTAGAACAAGCGTTTGCTCATCGAGATCCACATAGGTGTTCCACCCAAATAGAAAAACGAGCCCGCCCACAACGATAATTCCCCCAAACAGCAAGATATACAAAAAGGCTCGTGTATCAGACGTGGTGATTTTATTGGGGATGCGTCGTTCTTTTGTCATAGTAGTAGTCCTCTAACATTTAGTGGCCAACAACCCTTTTTAACTGGGTGTTGGCGTGGGCATGAATTGCCTTATGGAGCTTTTTGAAGGCAATATTTTCAATTTGCCTCACCCGCTCTTTGGAGATATGAAGTTTGTGAGATACTTCCTCTAATGTCAATGGGGGTTCTGTTAACCTTCGATCTTTAATGATCATCCTTTCCCTTGGATTCAAGGTTTCCATGCTTTCCTTTAGAAAAATATGGCGCGTATGTTGTTCTTGCTTTTGAATTAGGTGGGTTTCTTGGGTGTCTCGGTCATCCTCTAACCAATCAATCCATTCACCTTTATCCCCTTCGCTTTTGCTAATGGGGGCATTTAAAGAGGTATCTCCCCACCGGAGGCGTTGATCCATATCCATGACTTCCTTGGGGGAGACGCCTAATAATTTTCCGATTTCTTTGGCATTAGCATCGCTAACGCCTTTGCCATCTGAAATATCTAATTTATTCTTTAAGCTTCGCAGATTAAAAAATAATTTTTTCTGGGCAGCTGTTGTCCCAATTTTTACCAAAGACCAGGATTTCAAGATATATTCCTGCATGGCTGCTTGAATCCACCATCGGGCATAGGTTGAAAAACGATATCCCCGTTCTATATCAAACTTTTTAACAGCAATCATCATGCCGATATTGCCCTCTGCAATCAAATCTGCCATGGGGAGGCCATACCCTCGGTAGCCTGCAGCAATTTTTGCCACCAATCGTAAATGGCTGGAAATCAATGCCTGGAGAGCCTTTGGATCTTGAGATTCCGCCCAATTTTTAGCATGGGTAAATTCTTCCTCAGCGGTGAGCATGGGAAATCGTTGAATTTTTTCCAAGTACCCCCTGAGGCCATCTTTATCAACTGAAGTATGGGGGGCGAGTTGCAGATGGGCCATGACTATGGTTTTTCTTTTAAGACGTTGGGAATATTCTTTTTACAGTCCAAAACAAATTGCTGCTGAAAGGCCTGCATAAATTTTTTCATAAAATTAACCCATAACGATTGGTGAAAACTGACGTTTATATCACTGGTGATAATGACCTCTCGGTACATTTTAGTTGTGGATCCGCCTTTTTTATAAGCATCGGTATCCATGATTTCGATGGAAACGGCCACGTCTGCCCCGTAACGGCTAGGGCCACCGGTATTTATAAGGCTATAAATTTGGGATTCGGATCTGATGTGATCTTGGATTACTTTAACATTTTTAATGCGAATGAAGGCCTTGCCTTTTTTGCCTTTTGCCACAAAGGATTTTGCAAACCAGTTTTCGATGACAGGATGAATATCACTAAATAGGCCCTCAGAATTTCCGGGGGATGGAAGTGTTGGAGAATCTTGGATGACCAATACTTCGGCCACATCTAGAGGCACGGGAGTTTCTTCAAAATAAACAAGATCTGCTAAATTTTCTTTAGATTCAGGCAGATGTTCGCATTTAACTAGTGCCACCAGCATTACTCCAAAAAAACCCAAGCGTGCAATGATTTGCAAATGCCTCTTCATCTACCTCTCCTAATGACATTGAATAAGAGTAAAAATATCTTAATGCACTGTCGCGTTTTTATTTTTTAAAATTTCTGAAACGCTTATCTCATACAGGTTACCACAAAATTCACAATTGGAAGCAATAATATTATTCGTTTCCAACTCTAAAATAGTTTTCTCGTCCAACCCATGCAACACATTCAAAAGCTTGTCCTTGGAACATCTGCATTTTGCTTGAATGGTTTTAGGATCAAAAACCCTAACCTTATCCTCATGAAACAATCGATATAATAAAGTATATCCTGAAATATTTTCAGAAAGCAATTCTTGGTCTGTAATACTCAGCAAAAATACATGGGCCCTGTTCCAGGATTCTTCCGCTTCCTCGATGCTCATTTCGGGTCCCAGAGGGAGTGCCTGTAAAACCATTCCCCCACAATGCCAATGGATTCCTGTCGTATCAGCGGTTGATCCCACAGCCAGGGTTAGAATGGCCTTAAATTGTTCGGATTGTTCGAAATAATGATTCACACATTTGGCAAGGGTTGATTGGGTTAAGCTAACAATACTTTGGTATCGTTCCGTAAATTGCCCCTGATCAACGGTGAAATGGAGGGTTCCATTTTGAAGTAGGGCTTGCACAGGATTTTCTTTTAATTCTTCTGGGCTAAGGGCCAAAATGCGGGATTCGTCAAATCTTGCATATCCCCTAATAGCCCCTTCTGATGTTAAATCCGCCACCATCAAAGAAACAGGGCCTTCTCCCTGGATCTGAAGGGTAAAAATACCATCGTACTTCAGCATGGAGGCTAAGATAACTGTTAATCCCAAGAACTCGGCCATCATGGAGGAGACCACCTGGGGGTAGGCCTGCTGATTAATGATGGTGGTGATGGAGTCATTTAACTTCACAACTCGTCCCCGAATATCTGAACCCTCCAGCTGAAAGGGCAGGACATAGTCTATTTCTAATTGCGGCAAAGTGGTATCTGGCTGTTTTTCCATGGGCATAAAATTCCTTTTGTTTAGTCTAGCGTCAATTGGAGAACGGAGCAATATGTCCAGAGGGGTTTTTTCAATTGATATCCCTTGAAAATAAAATTTTAAACTCTATATTAAAAGTCAGAAGTTTTTAAATATAAAAGGATTAAGCATATGAAAAAGATTATTTATTCTATACTAATGTTAAGCTCTCTATCATCCTTTGCTATGGTAGATTCTGAATTAGATCTTTTGGGAGAGAGAAAAACAACAGTTAAGCTGCCTTTTCCCTATCGACATAGAAAAAGTGACGATCAATTTGATGTTATTCATCAAGGGGGATTTAAAGCATATGACAGAGATAGCATTCCAGTAAATGGTGATAAAATTGTCGTATTAGGCCTTCTGCAACCTTGCATTGGTATTTTTCTCACAGATGGGGAGAGGGCTGTGGCTTTTCATGCCCATTTCTCTAATAGTTTAAAGCATCTAGACGAAATCACTAGAGCGCACCTTAAGATGGATGACCCTGAAAAAATCAGAGGTATGATTTATTCTGCCACGGGTAGTACTACAGGGTATCCTGAAAAGCTAATGAGAGAGGTTCACAGCGGAAGAAATCACAAAGAAGAGATAGTTTATATTAGAAATACAATTGCTGACACACTATCTATTGAAAGAAAGCAAATTAAGGCAAAACTTATTAAACCTTATAACCCAAATGGAACGCCTTGTAGAGATTTGTTAAGGTATGACCACGCAGAACTATTTATGGGTCTCTCCTTAAGAGAGATTTTTCATCCCCAAGAAGGCACAAGTAGCGATTCTTTGCCTTGTTACAATATAGACCCTTGTGCGGAGGATGTATTGAATCTTCAAAGAACTAATATCTCTTTAGAAGAGTGGACTGATACAAAAGATACAGCAGAACTAAAAAAGCAAGGATACCCTGATGTTATAGCTTTTAGCTCTGATGCTAACTCATCAGCAGAAAAAACAGTGCTTACTAAAATTCAACATAGAATTTATCAGGGAAGGTTTGATGGAGAGCAAGAAGAGTATTATAGGAATAATTTTGGACTAGAGTCTCTGCAACTTATGGAAAGAGAAAAAAATCCATATAGAACCCTGGACTTTTATCCGATTGGCGCTCTAAACCCTTCTTCAAGAAGTTAACTCACATATCTAGCGACTCTTAAAAATAGATTTGGGATTGACGTCTAATATTAAAATTAGATATCAGTCCCTTTATTGTTTTGTGTTTTTAATATATAATAATCGTATAAATAAAAACTTTGGGAGAGCTTTCAAATGACTAAAAAATATATATTTTTGTGCGTTGTCTGTAGTTTTGCAGCTATTCCTACAATAGAATCTTTTGGGTGGTTTCATGGACATGGATTTCATCATCGCGGGTGGTATGGACCTAGGGTGGAAGTGCCGTTGGCTGTGGATCTTGCTGTAGCCGAAGCTCAACCCTCTTATTATCCTTCTCCCTATGCTCAGCCGATTATCATGCCTGCCCCATCACCTGCTCCAACGCCACAAGTTATTGTTCTAGAGGGGGCAAATCTGAATCCGCGAAATTATCAAGTTGTCGCGCAACAACCCGGTCAGCCCATTGTGGTAGCCCCTTATGCGGCGCCTCCAGCTCCTAATCCTCCTCGGACGGTCTCTTGACCACCCCGTTGAAAAACGGGGTCCATGGAGCACTAACGCGGGCAAGACCTTGATTGTAATTCACTCTCCTGGACCCCGGCTTTCGCCGGGATGGTTTATATACTTTTAATAAAACACTATTTGGATTTTCTTGCCTCGGATTTTGGTGTATTATAATAGTAAGATTACGAGAAAAGATTTAGAAAACTCTCAAGGAGAATTCTCAAATGACCAAAAAATTTATCATTTTGTTTGCGGCCGGTATGTTAGGGGTTACGCCTATGGGGGAATCCTCTGCTAGGTTTCATTGGGGACCGTGGTATGGGGCGCCTCTGGCAGCTGGGCTTTTTACTGCAGCGGCTCTGCCTTTGGTGTTAAGGCGGAATGACGAAACTATTTATGTACCTCAATCTTTCTATCAACAGTATAATCAGGCACCTTCCGTTCAAGCGCCTCAGCCGCAGGTTATTGTCGTGTATGTGCAGGATCCCAATCAACAATATGCTCAGGGGAATGTGCCACAGCCGGCTCAGCCTGTGGCTGTGTCTTCTTATGCACCCCCTGCAGCTTATGCACCCCCTGCAGCGCCTCCTGCTAATGTTGTTCAAGTTTCTTAGATCCCTAAGCTTTTAGGAAATGCAGATAAGGCCTTTACATAAGGGCTTATTCTGAATAGACTAGCCCCTTAATGATATGAAGAGAGGGCCTATGAAGACCAATATTTCAACTAAAAACCATGCCGACGTTACCGAGAAAATGTATCAACTCATTTTGAAAACATTGGAGGATAATAAGGCTGTAGATATGACAACCATTGACCTTAGGGGCAGATCCTCCTTGGCAGATTTTTTGATCCTTGTATCTGGAACCAGTTCCAGGCATTTGCAATCTTTGGCTGAATATGTGACCGTTGCTCTTAAAAAAGACAAATACCAAATCCTGGGGACCGAAGGTGCCCAAGGGGGAGATTGGGTTATTTTGGATACGGGCAACATCATTGTGCATTTCTTTAGACCGGAGGTCAGGTCTTTCTACCAATTGGAAAAAATGTGGGATGTAAACGATGCGGCCGCAGCTGCGTCAACAGAAAATGCTTAGGGTGAAATGCGTATCCTGATTACCGCTGTGGGTCGCCTAAAACCAGGGCCCGTTCATGATCTGATCCAAGAGTATATAAAGAGGATTACAAGTCCTATTACCATCAAAGAAGTGGACATTAAAGACACTTTACCAACGATTGTTAGGCAAAATCAAGAATCCCAGGAACTGTTGAAGGTAATTCCCGAAGCCGCCATCCTGATTGCCCTTGATGAGCATGGAAAGAATATTTCGAGTGCGGATCTGGCGTCTTTAATTGAAGACTACCAACAACGTGGAACTCAAACACTGGCCTTTGTCATCGGCGGGGCGGATGGTCACCATCCCAGTTTATTATCCAAAGCCCATCACACGATTTCTTTTGGGGCGGCGACTTGGCCCCATATGCTGGTGCGGGCGATGCTCGTGGAGCAACTCTATCGTGCCCAACAAATCCAAAAAAAACATCCCTACCACAAGTAATCAAACTCATGATAGGGATGTTATACTCCTCGGATTTCAAACTGTGGATCGTTAAATTTACTGATCCACGCATTTCATTTGTGGATCATTACCTACCGGTTCAGGTACCTTCGTCGGGCATGTATGAAGAATACATTATCCCTCCTCGGTCCCTCATTTAACTTCCCACATTTCGAAATCCGAAAAGTATAGGAATAATCTGATAGATTAATCTATTTCTGTTAAAGTTGCGCGGATGCTGCTGATGCTGATGCGTCAGGAGACATCGTTGTATAAGTAGCATAAGGAGCTGCCTCTATAGCTTTAGAGCTAGTATCAGCAAGCGTGTTCAAGAACCCACTCCACCTCTTCCTGGTGTCCTCAATGCTTAATTGTCTATCAACAATTTTCCCGTTCTCTACAGTTCTTGTTCTATCTTGCATAAGGGCAACCAATAACTTTAAGGCGTGAAGACCCATACTTTGTTTTTCTCCTTTCTCAGCCATAAGGGCGAGTTGTTCCATGTTCTTCAAAACAGCGGTTAGACTTTGTCCACTTAAAAGCTCTGGAAATTTTCCATTTAATGTTCTGGCTTGAGCCTCAATTGCCCGTACAATTGCCTTATCTGTTTGATGCACAACTTGATTGCCATAAAGCTCTTCCAGTCTTTGAGGAATATTATATTTTACGACAGCAGAGGAAGATGGACCCTCTGGGGTGATCCTCATAGCCTCCTCATAGGAGGGCGGTGGCGTAACGATAGCCATTGGCGCTGCTATCATCCTACTTGTTGCCACATCATCACTTATGACTTTCTCAGCGAACATCCTAGGGGCCAAGGCTTTTTTAAAGTTTTGAAACCGACATCCTACTTGTTGCCACATCATCACTTATGACTTTCTCAGCGAACATCCTAGGGGCCAAGGCTTTTTTAAAGTTTTGAAACCGAGTTAAAAAAGTAATCCATTTGTCATCGATTTGGAAATCTCCTAGCTGATGAACCTTAACGAGTGAGCCAGCCTCTGCAGAATCTGGCACAACATCAGTAAAGTTAACAATTTTTCCGTTTTTCCAAATTCTTGTTTTGTCCAAGATGAAGGCAACAAATAATTTTAGGATGTGATAGGCTGCTTTTTTGTCTTGCTCAGAATACTGAGGATCATTTATTGCGTTCATCCTATCTACTACAGCGCTTACAGTAGCCGCATCTACACGAAGGGGTTTATCATGATGTAATCTACTAGTATTGGAGATGATTAAATTCACAACCTTTTCATCTGATTGATTTTCAACTTGATGACCATAAAGATCCTCTAGTTGTTGTAGTATCTCTCTTAGATCCTCTTGAGAAGAATGCATATGAAATCTTGTACCATTATTCCCCAAAGCAACTTGCTTTGAAGCGGAATCGTTTGAATTATCAACAGATGCTGGAGCGCTATTATTCATAGGTGCTGCATTATTATCAACAGACGCTTGAACAACAGGTGCAGGTGCATCTGAAGGCATTGGCATAGCCATGCTCTTTTCTACTCTTAAGAGGTCTATCGCCGCTTTCTTAAATTTAGCCAAAGCTGAACCTCCGTCTGGGGATACGGCGGCAAATTCAACTGCATTTATGTTTCCTGCGGCTGTTCTTGCTTTAAAGAATGCCTCTAAAGCCAGAGAGTGTTCTTTAGAAACTCCCACTGCATTTTTAGCGGCTGCGGCAGATGCTGTGGCTCCTGCTTTCATACAGTTTTTTTCTAGTCTTGATTCATTGTTTTTCTCAAAAATATTGAGGGCACAATCAGTAGCTAGCACTAGATTTGCACCACAGGCACTTGAGCTACATACAAAACGTTGTCCTTTAAAAATCTTTTGCTTACTTTTCTTAAGTCCATAAGCGCTTTTATAAAGCTCAGGTACTAGTACCTTCTTTGTGGGAGGCTGTAGCTCAGCAGCGTAAGCTCCATCCAGTGTTACAAGCATTGCAACCATGTGAGAAATAGCTAAGAATTTTTTATTCATTTTAGACTCCCCTGTAATTTATTTGTTTATTATTTATTGTCACACAAATATTTAATACTTGTCAATAATTTAATATATTTTACAAATTAGAATCTCCATCCCATGCCTATTTTAATAGTACTTGCTGTATATCGTACACTTTGAGTATCAGCATTATCAAATACACCCCCGCCCCCGGATTGGAGATAAGACTTGGTTTGCTTCATTATGGCCCCAAAGTTGTAGTTATATTCGATACGCAGAAATAGATCATCGATGGATTTTTCAAATCCAATTCCCAATACACAAACAGTTTTTATTTGACCATCACTTCTATAAAATGGGGAGGAGGTATAAAAAGAGGTACCAAATCCTGGTGTGAAAACATTGCCAGATATACTTTGGTAGCGCAAAGAGTCTTGGCTAACTTGCCCTTCGACTTTGATATAGGCCAATGAGGATTCATTGATCAAGGCGCCAAACCGAGGACCCAGACTTAGGACAATACCCCGATGATAGGCGGTTGCAAAAGGCCAGTAGGCTCCATCATTGCCTAGAAGAGTTATGGTTTTGGTTTTGGTGGTTGTGGTATTTTCTATGCCAGCCTCTACCCCCAGGTAATAGGTATTGATAACCCATCCATGTCCCCCGAATAACCCGTAGCTCATCCCCTTGGCTACTTTTCTCTGGGCACTATTAATGTAGGCTGGTACGTAGGGTGTGCCACCCCCTGCTACCACTTTATAGCTTTCATATACATTGGTTTTATAGGGTTGGTATACATAACCTACTTGTGCCCCTGCATAAAATCCTTTGAAGGATGATGCCTCTGCATTTGTCATAAATAGGAGCGTGAGCAGGGGGCCGTATAGAATTTTTTTCATTGTGCCGTTCCCAGTTATAATTTTTAATTTCCTATAGTCTAGCACATAAAAATTTTATCCTACAATCTCCTTTTTTAAAATATTTAATCCTGTCGATGTATTGCTTTTGGGGTTTATCCAGCCTAGAATGGAATCTAACTTCATTATATAGTTGGATTATTTTAATTAACCTAAGGAAGGGATATCAGGATGCAGAGGAAAAAAATTTGGATGGTGCTAATGGATGATAGTAAGGGGCGTTTTATTACTAGGGATCCTGACAGTGGCTCGTTATATCAGTTTCATTGTATGACCCATGATCATCCTTCCGATACTGAACATGGAGATGATCGTCCAGGTAGAGACTTTGAAAGCATGGGTGGTGCACGTCATGCCTATGAGCCTAAAACAGACTGGCACACAGCGCAGAAAGAAGTCTTTGTGAAAGAGGTTCTTGAATATCTTACTAAGGCGAATTCTAACCATGAGTTTGATGAGGTATATGTTTTCGCCCCTCCTAAAATGATAGGATTTTTAAGGAAGGATATGCCATCACATTTGGCGTCTAAGATTACAAAGGAAATACACAAAGATATTGTTCGCTATACCTTAGAAGAGCTGGAAAACTACGAATTTTAGGAGTATAGGGAACTAGTTTAAAAGAGTTGAAATTGTTTGAACCACCCCGTTGAAAGCCGGGGTGGCCCTGTAAAATTAAATAAATGAAGGAAGCATGCAAGATCCCTATCAAATTTTAGGTGTGACGAAAAGCGCGACCGCAGAGGAAATTAAGAAAGCCTATCGTAAGCTTGCCAAGAAATACCATCCTGACATGAATAAGGATGATCCTAAGGTCAAGCAAAAATTTCAGGAAGCGACCAATGCTTACGATATTCTTTCGGACAAGAACAAGCGGGCTAAATATGACCGTGGGGAAATTGATGCAGAGGGTAAAGAGCAGGGCTTTCATGGATTTAACCAGGGGTTTAATCAAGGAAGCCCTTTTGGTTCAGGGAGCCCCTTTCAAGGAGGGTTTCAATTTCATGAAAGTCACTTTGGCGAAGAGGATATTTTTTCTAGTATTTTTGGGGGGAGGGGGGCAAGAACTCAGGTTTTTAAAGGTCAAGATGTTGAGTATGTCCTAAAGGTCAGCTTTCTAGAGGCAGCTTTGGGCGCCAAAAAACAAATCATCTTGCAAGATGGGAAGGCCTTGGATTTAACAATCCCTGCAGGAATTGAAAGTGGCAAGAAGCTACGCCTTAAGGACAAAGGATCCCCAGGCGCTGGCGGGGGACCAAGGGGAGATGCTATTGTCGAGGTGATTGTTTTAGATCATCCTCATTTTAAGCGAGAGGGGTTAAACATTCACCTGGATCTTCCAATCACTTTGTACGAAGCTATTTTAGGCGAAACCATTCAAATTCCAACGATTCATGGGGCTGTTAGCATGAAAATCCCTGCGAACAGTAGTTCTGGAAATACCCTTCGTTTAAAAGGAAAGGGCATTCATGGAACATCTCAGGGGGATCAATATGTACACTTGCAAATAGGGTTGCCCAAAGAAAGTGATCCGGAGTTAAAAGCCTTTATGGAGACGTGGAAAAAAAATCATGAATATCAGGTGCGTCCTCTAAAATTTTAGTTGCATCTGCTTTTGATGGAGCATAGGGTGTGGATATTCCCTAGACTGCAAAACTGAAGGAGATCAAAATGGCCAAGCTTCACTTTTATTACTCTGCAATGAATGCAGGGAAATCAACAACATTGCTGCAATCAAACTATAACTATCATGAACGGGGAATGGAAACATTATTGTTCACGCCCCTGATCGATGATCGATACGATATTGGGATGATTGTTTCCAGAATTGGCCTAGAATCTAAGGCAATTCCCTTTGGTAAGGAATTCAATTTCTTTGAATTTGTCCAAGATAAATTACATAAAAATCCAAACATTAAATGTGTTTTAATTGACGAGGCCCAATTTTTGAACAAGGAGCAAGTCTATCAACTTTGTCGCATTTGTGATGTTCTAAAGCGGCCCGTTTTGGCCTATGGTTTGCGATCTGACTTTTTGGGGGAGCCATTTGAGGGCAGCAAGTATTTGCTGGTTCTAGCTGAGGAACTAACAGAAATAAAAACAATTTGCCATTGTGGGGCCAAGGCGACTATGAATTCTAGAGTTGATGAAAAAGGCCATCAAGTGCGCCATGGAAAGCAAATTGAAATTGGGGGAAATGATCGATATGTTGCTACCTGTCGCAAGCATTTCCAAGAGGGGGATATGGGACTGAAGGTGCGAGACTTGACGAAGCATGAAGTCGCCTGAGGAAGAACCTCCCCTCCTTTGAGGGGAGGGTTTGAAAAGGGGCAGGGGTGGTTGAAAAGGATTAGGTCTTCCCTACAGCCGTCCATGACAGTTCTTGTATTTCTCGCCGGATTTACAGGGGCAGGGGGCATTTCTAGGGACGCGACCCCATGTGCTGGGATCCCCTGGAACTATATCATCCGAAGGTTTACGCACCATTACAGATTCCCGCATCATATCATCCCCTTCGCCTAAGGCGGGGTCATGACGTGTTTCTTTCAGGTGTTTATTTTCCTGAGGCAACAAATCATCCGGTTCAATTTTCTCGGGGAGGCCAAACTGACTCAGAACCGATGTGACTTGCATCTTCAGATTGTTCAACATGCCATCAAACAAAGTAAAGGCCTCGCTTTTATATTCATTCAACGGATCCCGTTGAGCATATGCCCGTAAGTTGATTCCTTGGCGCAGATGATCCAAGTTCAACAAATGATCCTTCCACACTTGATCCAGCAACCTTAGGAGCATGGATTTTTCGATATGGTGAACCATTTCCTGGGGATGACTCGAAAACTTATTCTCAAAATGTTCATCCACAGCCTTTTGAAGACGGGTACGGATTTCAAGATCGGCAATGCCTTCTTCCTTTGCCCAGTCCTGAACAGGAAGCATTAGCCCAAAAACTCGCAATATTTCCTCATGGAGTCCTGCAACATCCCAATCTTCGTGGTAGGATTTTTCAGGAATGTAGGTTGCCACCAAGGTCTCTATGACTTCCTCACGCATATCCAGCAAAACATCTGCAACGCTATCTGTTTGCATGATTTCCTTACGTTGCTCATAAATCACCTTACGTTGATCATTCATCACATCGTCATACTTCAACAGATGTTTCCGCATGTCATAGTTCCGGGCCTCCACCTTGGTTTGGGCACGTTCAATGGCCTTGTTCACCCACGGATGGATAATGGCTTCGCCTTCCTCAAGTCCCAGCTTTTGTAGCATGGAATCCAGACGTTCAGATCCAAAAATCCGCATTAAATCATCCTCGAGGGATAGGAAGAATTTAGAAGCCCCAGGATCTCCCTGACGACCAGAACGACCACGCAATTGGTTATCGATACGCCGGCTTTCGTGGCGCTCAGTTCCAATCACATAAAGGCCTCCAGCCTCGCGGACGATTTCTGCATCCCGTTCAATTTCCGCTGTAATTTTTTGAATCAGTTTTACTTGATCTTTGTTATCACTTTGAGAATCTACTTCAGTTGCTAGGCGCACCTCCAGGTTGCCTCCCAACTGGATATCCGTCCCGCGTCCCGCCATATTGGTGGCGATGGTGACGGCATTGGGGCAGCCGGCCTCGGCAATAATTTGGGCCTCTTGCTCATGATACCGGGCATTCAAAACCTGATGAGGAATCTTGTTCTTTTTCAGTTCAGCTGACAGCTTTTCAGATTTTTCAATGCTAGCCGTCCCCACAAGCACCGGTTGTTTACGTTCCTGGCATTCCTTAATCAAGGTAATGATGGAATTGAACTTTTCTTTCTCGGTACGATAAACCTCATCATCATAATCCTTGCGCACGCATGGTTTGTTTGTCGGAAGCTCCACAACCTCTAGTTTATAGATGTCTGAAAACTCTGCCGCCTCGGTCATGGCCGTTCCTGTCATACCCGCCAGCTTTGGGTAAAGCCTGAAGTAATTCTGGAACGTAATGGAGGCCAGTGTTTGGTTTTCCATCTGAATGGGCACATTTTCCTTGGCCTCTATGGCCTGATGCAATCCATCTGAATACCGACGACCATCCATCATACGACCGGTGAATTCATCAATGATGATAACTTTGCTGTCCTTCACGATGTAATCTTTGTCCTTGTGAAACAGCGTGGTGGCCTTCAAGGCTTGATTTATATGATGTACACAAGATACGTTCTGAATATCATAAAGCGAGGCGCCTTTGATTAATCCCATTTCCCGAAGGTAATCTTCAGCCTTTTGCATGCCGCTATCGTTTAACGTAACGTTGTGGTGTTTTTCGTCTTTTTCGTAATCTGATTCTGCAAGACGTTTTACAACTGAATTCGCCGCTACATACATTTCTGAGGAATCTTCGGTGGGCCCTGAAATGATCAAGGGAGTCCGTGCCTCGTCAATCAGGATGCTGTCCATTTCATCGACGATAGCATAATTAAAGGGTCGTTGAACCATATCCTCGATACGGAATTTCATATTATCTCGCAGATAATCAAACCCAAATTCATTGTTGGTTCCGTTGGTGACATCGGCAGAATAGGCCTGTTGACGCTCATGATCATCCATACCACTGAGGATACAGCCAACACTTAGACCCAGGAATTTATAGATCTTCCCCATCCATTCAGAATCGCGGAGGGCCAGATAATCATTCACCGTCACCACATGAACGCCTTTGCCAGGTAGGGCATTCAAGTATACAGCAAGGGGGGCAACCAAGGTTTTTCCTTCACCTGTTTTCATTTCTGAAATCATTCCCTTGTGGAGGACCATGCCACCCATCAACTGCACATCATAATGACGCTTGCCCAATACTCTTTTGGAGGTTTCGCGCACCGTAGCAAAGGCCTCCACCAGTAAATCATCCAGAGTTTCGCCCTTGGCAAGGCGTTCCCGGAATTCGCCTGTTTTAGCCTTTAATTCATCGTCGGTAAGTTGAATATAAGAATCCTCAAGGGCATTAATCGCCGCTACGTTTTTGCGAAAGGTATTAATCAAACGATCATTGGCAGATCCAAAAACTTTTTTAACAAGATTCTTCAACATAGTAATTTTCTTCCTTCAAATTCTGTATAACGGTACATATTAATAACCTATCATACTCAAGAATGCCTGCAGGTTACAAGGTAGAAAATTGTTAAAAATTGGGAAAATGGCCTTGACTTCGGAAATTCCGTTGCCTAATGTGTTTTAAATACCATACCCAAAGTATTTCGAAATGTGGGAAGCGAAATGAGGGACCGAGGAGGGATAATGTATTCTTCATACATGCCCGACGAAGGTACCCGAGGTTTTGCGATCCACAATTTGAAAGACGAAGGGTATTATGCCCGCTTGGTGGAATGG
>CAYOCE010000009.1:0-4930 GCA_964402405.1 uncultured Hyphomicrobiales bacterium
CCCATTTTACAGAGGATGTCCCATTCGCTTTTAGAAATAGGCATGACAGATAATCTGGATTGACGGATTAGGGGAAGATTTTGAAGCTGAGGGTTCGCCTTGATTTCCTCAAGGGTAACAGGATGTTTTAGGGGCTGAACAACCCTGACATCTACTAATCCAAATTTACCCGTTTTATCCTCTGGATCTGGATAAAAGGGCTTTACGACTTCAACGATTCCCACAATGCTTTTTTGCTGAATCGAATGATAGAAAAAGGCCAAATCCCCTACCTTCATGGCACGCATGTTATTCCGAGCCTGGTAATTACGGACCCCATCCCATTTTGTCGTTCCAACCTTTAGCTGATCCTGCCAGGACCAAGTACTTGGTTCCGTTTTCACTAGCCAGTAATTCATCATCCCAAATCCTGTAGTTTTTCTTTGATAGTTAGAACATCGTGCCACACATCTTGCTTTCGGGAGGGAGAGCGTAGCAAATAAGCAGGGTGATAAATGGCCATGGTGGGAATGGGATCTGTCAGATTTTCAGATCTGTATTCCATCCACTTCCCTCGAACGCGGGTAATCCCATCGGTTTTATCAAAGAGGGCCTTCAAGGATGTACTGCCAACCAGAATCAGGATTTTGGGGCGCACAAGTTCAATGTGTTTTTTAACAAATGGAAGAAACATCGCCATCTCAGCAGTCGTAGGTTGACGGTTTCCCGGGGGGCGCCAGGGAAGGATGTTGGTGATATACAGATTGGGACGATCAATCCCAATCGCCGCAAAAACTTTATTGAGCAATTGGCCACTTAGACCCACAAAAGGTTTCCCTTGACGATCCTCATCTGCCCCTGGGGCCTCCCCTATCAACATAACATCTGCTTTAGCAGGGTCTCCATCGGCAAAAACCATGTTCATGGCTGTTTTCTTTAAAGTGGACCCTTCGAAGGCACGAATAGCAGATTCTAGTTCCTCTAGACTGTTAATCTTTGAAATGTCAGAAGGGATGGCTGTTTTGGTTGATACAGAAACAAACGTAGGTTTTGCAGCTTCAGAAGGCTTAACAGGATTCTGGGTAACGAGGGGAAGGGGCGCTAAGTGATTGACAGGGGTATCCTGCAAAATCTCAGAAATCCCCATATCCTTAAGCCATTCTAGGGTTTCTTGTAAGGTGTATTTTTGTCCCATGATTCTCTAAAAAATCTTCGCAATATTCATTAACCCATAAATAGCAATGGCACATCCCGCAATTTTATTCACCCAATTGAAAACTCCCAAGGATTTAAATCTTTTATAAACCACTTTGACGGTAGAAGCCAAAATCAACCACCAAGTCGCAGCCCCTAACATAACACCCACGGTGGTTGAGGCTATTTCAGGGACGCCCATTTTCTGCATGAGAATACCTTCATTGGTGAACATGGTGATGAATAAGATTGTCGTCATAGGACTCATGAACGTGAGGAAAAAGACGTAATTGAAAGCTCGTGAAGATTTGCTCATAGTCTGGGATTTTTCTTTTTCATTAATAGGCGTTCTGAAAATTTTAGTTCCCAAAAACACTAGGAAAGCCCCCCCAAGACCATACAAAACATAGGCATAATTTTGCGTGATGGTGGTCATCAGATTGGCTGAAGATGTGATTGCGGTTGCATAGACGCCATCGGCAATGGCTGCCCCTAATCCGGTGATCAGCCCAATCCTAAACCCATAGGCGATGGTTTGTCGGATACATAAAATACCAATGGGACCAATGGGGGCTGCCACCATAAAACCAATCCAAAATCCACTCGCAAAAAACTCAGGGAGAGAAAGCATGTGAAAGATCCTTAAAAAATTAAATAATGTAGGAATCTACCATGGATCTGCAGATTTCAGCAAGGGGATTTATAAAAAGGACAATGGGACTTGTATATTTTTTTCTGGAGTATTATCCCTAATTCATTTATAAGAAAGTTAAATTATGTATTAAGGGAAATACATACCATGACAGAGAATCAACTGTTCTTAAATATTTCTGTTACGAATGATCTGATTCAAAAGCTCTTTTCTGATTTACCTTGTTCTGTTTTTTGGAAAGACCTAAATGGTACTTATTTAGGGGTTAATGCCTATATGGCACAAATTTCCGGCATTAATGATCCAGACATATTTGTGGGAAAGACAGACTTTGATATGCCATGGCTATATGATGAATCGGTAGGGTATCGAGCTGACGACAAAGAGGTTATGGAAAAGGGCACCGCAAAGCTGAACATTGTTGAAAGTCAAACCGTAAAAATTCGCAGGAAAGTACATACAAATAAAAGTCCCCTAAGAGATTCAAATAATAATATTATGGGGGTTTTTGGAGTTACTTTTGAAACTGGAAATATAGGACTCAAGGACTTCGTTTTTCCCTTTTTGAATAGTGTTAATGCCTCTAAAACAAACCAACCGCAAGACCACAATAAACTAAACGATTTTCTAAAAGAATATTACCCCAATGGAACATATTTTTATGTTTCTGGAAGTAGAATCCCTATAACTCTCAAAGAACTAGAGTGTCTGATCCTTTTAGATCAAGGAAAAATGATTAAAGTATGTGCGGCAGAAATTGGCATCTGTCCTACCACTTTCCAATTTCATATTCAAAAAATTAAACAAAAAACAGGATTAAATTCCAAGGCAGATTTGATTGAACTATTTCGCGATCAGATGATTAAATTAGGCTAATTATCCATCATCCCCCCTTTTCATCGCAGTGGTTTTGCTATAAATTTAAAAAAGTACTTTTTTATAGGATTAAAATTATGTCCCTTCGCCTACAACTTACAACTGCTCTTCAACTGGCCACTAAAAATCAGGATCGGGATCGATTGGATACCGTCCGGTTGATTGTCTCAACTCTGAAGGATAAAGACATTGCGGCCCGGGGCACGGGGAACAAGGATGGCATTAGTGAGGCGGATATTATGCAAATGCTCATGGGAATGATTAAACAACGAACGGAAAGTATTGTCCTCTATCAGCAAGGTAATCGTCAGGATTTGGTGGATCGGGAAGAAAAGCAAATTCAAATCATCAAAACATTTTTGCCTACCATGATGACGGATGCGGAAACAGAACAAGCTATCAAGTCAGCCATTCAAGAAAGTGGCGCTACATCCATTAAGGACATGGGAAAAGTCATGGCCATTATCAAAGAAAAATACACAGGTCAAATGGATATGTCCAAGGCATCTGCTGTATTGAAAGGGTTACTGGCCTAAGTTCAAAATGAAACATTCTTCAGCTCCTCCCTTTTGGTTTTTAGCGTTTCTTCTGTCTCTACCCCTGTTTTCAGAAACAGTGTATAGCCCTGCGTTGCCAGACATTGCGCGGGAACTACAGGTTCATGAATCCTGGGTTGAGCATACCTTAACAGTCTATCTTTTTGGATTTTCTTTCGGGATTTTATTTTGGGGAAGTATCTCGGATCGATATGGACGCAAACCTTCCCTACTGGCGGGCTTAGGACTGTATATCTTGGGATGCGTTGGCTGCTGGGCATCCAGCTCTATAGGGGCCTTAATGATCAGTCGTCTCATCCAAGCCCTAGGGGGAGGTGCCTGCAGTGTTTTGGGACAGTCCATCGCCAGGGATGCCTATCATGGGGCTGATCGGACAAAAGCCTATGCCATCGTTGGATTCACCATTCCTGTTGCAACAGCTTTAGGGCCCGTTGTTGGGGGATTTGTTGATGAATGGCTAAGATGGCAAGCGAATTTTATTTTGTTAACCTTTGCGGGAGCTATTGCAGTTCTCCTTAGTTACAAAATACTGAAGGAAACTCGTCAGAGTATTCCTACACAAAAACCTTCCTTTAAAAAAGTGGCACTGCAATTGCTCAGAGACCCCCAGGAAGTTACCTTTGTTATCCTAATTGGGTGCGCCAATGGAATGATTTTTAGTTATTATGCAGAAGGTCCCTTTTATCTAATTAATCTTTTGGGCATGTCCCCTTCCACCTACGGTATGACCTTTTTAGCGATTGGGGCCGTTGCAATGCCAGGAAGATATATCTCCTATAAACTCAGTCAAAAATTTTCCCCCATGGCTGTCCTAAAAAAAGGCGTTCAAGCTATTACTATCTCAAGCGTCTTATTTATGCTTTTGACATTTCTATTTCTTAGCTTAAAAGATATTCCTCCATCTATTTTCATCTCCCTTACCCTTGGATATATGTTAACTCTGGTGGTTTCTGTTGGAATGATTCTACCCAATGCCATGTCTTTAGCCCTGGAGAAGCATCAGAATGCTATTGGAACGGCTTCTTCTCTGTTTGGGTTCGGTTATTATGGCCTTATTTCCCTAGTTGCCATGGGTATGGGTATTTTTCATGATGGCACCTTAGCCCCTATGCCTGCTTACTTTTGTGCCATGGGACTTATAATGTGGGTAGCCTTCCGATTTCTTCTTGAAAAAAAGAAGATATAAGATGGGAAATATAATTAAAATTCTAATGAGTGTTATTATGGTAGCTAGTTCTAATGTCTCTGCTGATTATAGGGATACAGATCGCATTGAATTCGGATTTGTCTTGCTTCCAGATGAATCTCAACTGGATCAATTAAGAAAAATGCGAGATCAAATTATGACCCATTTTGGGGATGTTCCTTCTGAATCATCCCATCCTACTTATGGTGATTATATAAACAAGCCTGTCACTATCCCCCATGTTTCCATCGGTCAATATGGATTGTTGGAAAGTGAGCTTCCAAAGCTTATTAAGATTGTAGAAGAGGTTGCGTTGGTGACCCAAAAATTAACGGAGCCAATGGCACGTGAATTATCCTTTACAGATGAAAACGTATTTTTTGATTGTGCTCATATCCGGAAACATACCAATCCTATTATAACAGAAACTTATTTATGATTGCTCAAGCGGCTGCAGAAAGAACAAGGAATTTGAGCAATGCACAA
>CAYOCE010000009.1:5030-37571 GCA_964402405.1 uncultured Hyphomicrobiales bacterium
ATTTATGATTGCTCAAGCGGCTGCAGAAAGAACAAGGAATTTGAGCAATGCACAAGAACTTGAATTGTTTGATCAGTATTTTCAAAATTGGGGAACTCCTGAGGGACACAGAATTCGCCCCCATTTTACGATGCTTTATAACTACACAAAATCTAAGGCTGATTTAGAGGCTGCATTTGCTACGGATGAACATCTATCCACTCTTCTCGCTAACTTACGTCAGATTACTTTTACCAGACTTGCCATTGTACAAATTGATTTTTGGGGCAACCCTATCAAAGGTAGTATTATTGCTGAATTTTCCTTGCAGGGGTAGGTTGAGTTCTAAATTTACTATGTTAGAATACGAATATACTAATAAAAAACAGGGTTTAAAAAATGAAACTAGTTTACATACTCTACTTCCTTTTATCAGCCATATTCTTACCTGTTGAAAACAGTTATGCATCCCATGATGCCCCTTTAAAAGTTGGAGTGGCTCATAGCCCGCCATTTGCTATACACGATACAGAAACTAATACATGGGAGGGGTTAGGGATTGAATTATTTAAGTATATAACCGAAGAATTGAAGCTTTCTTATACTTTTGTTGAAATTAAAGATTTTAGCAATCTACAGGCTTTGAGAACAGAATATGATGTATTAATTGGTGACCTTCCTTATAGTACAAGAATATTAGAGCATTATCAACTATCCATTCCTTATTATGCATCAGGCTATGGTATTTTAACGCAAAATACAAAAAGCGAATCTATATTGATTTACCAAATTTTTCATAACTTATTTTCTCTTTCTTTCTTATTTTTCATTTTAATAGTTTTTATATTCATAGTTTTTATTTCGATTTCCATGTGGTTAATAGAACGCAACCACAACAAAAGCTTTCCAAAAAAAATAGGGCCTGGGGTTTTTAATGGCATATGGTGGACGATCATAACTTGTGGAGGTGTAGGGGCAGAGATTTATCCAGTTACCCGCCGAGGAAGAATTTTCGGGATGATTTGTGTTTGTTTTAGCATTGTTGTTTTATCCCATGTCACCGGTATTATTTCTTCTTCATTGACAGCAGAACGTTTAGATAACCAAGTTAGCGATTTGAAAGATTTAAAACACAAGCATATTGCCGCAGTTTTAGATAAAGAAAATGATATAGGTGATTTTTTACATAGACACCACTTAAACTACCTATCCTTTAATAGCTTAGAAGAAGCCACCCTTGCTTTGAAAAAGAAAAAAGTAGATGTGATCATTGCAAGCGCTCCTGTTTTAAAATATTATCTAAAACAAAATAATTCTGAAAATTTTAGTCTTTCTCCCTTAGGTTTAGGGACAAACTATTATGGGTTTTTGTTTAATATAAACACTAAAAATATGATCCCTATAAATTCTGCGATTCTAAAAATTACGGATGGAAAGATTTGGAAAGACTTATTATTTAAATATTTAGATGAAAGTTCTAGATAAAACTAGAAAACGTTGGGGTTATAGATTTCTTGAAATACCTTGGCACCATTGAAATCCGATCCTTATACTTTATGATCTATGGAGGGATAAGAGAGAAATATGTCGCAAAATGATTCAAATGCTTTAATTTATTATCAACGAGAAATCGCTTACCTTAGAAAGCAAGGGGGTATCTTTGCCGCTAAATATCCCAAGGTTGCAAAACGCTTACATTTTGATGATACTGAATCTTCAGATCCTCATACTGAACGATTAATTGAATCTTTTGCCTATATGGCTGGGTATCTACAGCAGGATATTGATGAACAATTTCCCCGTATTTCAAGTGCTTTATTGGGCGTATTGTATCCCCAGTTAATTCGATCTTTACCCCCTATGTCCATTGCCGAATTTCAAATTGATCCAAACAAAGGAAAACTAACAAGCGGGTATTCTGTTCCAAAAGGATTTCCTTTAGTTGCTAAAACAGCAACTAATACCAATTGCAAATTTCAAACTTGTTATGACATGACCCTATGGCCCATTAAAATTGATGATATTCAATTGGTCCCTGCGGGTAATTATGATTTTGATAGTGCAAAATCATATACGAGTTTTTTAAAAATTTGCCTCCGAAGTTTTTCTGGGGCTCTAAGCGCACTACCCATTGATCAATTATGTTTTTATATTAATGCTGACCCTACTAAGGCAGGCGTTCTTTATGAATTACTCTTTAAAGATTTTGAAAAAAGGCCTATTATTATTGGGGATGTAAATCCGGACCCCTTCTTTTTAAAGCCTTATTCCCTAAATCAAGTAGGATTTGAAGATAGAGAAAATATTTTACCAATAGATAATCGTGTTCACCCAGCCTACTCATTGTTGCAAGAATATTTTAACTTTCCTAATAAGTTTTTCTTTTTTAATATAAGTAATTTAGATTTTAGCCGATCAAACACGACCGCTGAAATTTTAATTCCTCTTTCTATCTCTCAAACAACACCTCCCATGGTAATTGATAAAGACATCTTAAAATTGTGGTGCACACCTATCATTAATTTATTCTCCAAAAACTCAGAGCCTTTGAGATTTGATAAAAAACAGATTGAATATGACATAGTTCCAGACATCAGAGAAAAAGCATTTACAGAAATTATTGATATTAAATCTGTAAAATCTGTAAATAGCACAACGGGGGAGGTTAAAGAGATATCCCCGTATTTTTCTTTTAACCACCAAGATATTGAAAATAAACAATCTCTTTTTTGGTATGCTCGTCAAGTACCTTGCATTAATACAGAACTTCCAGGAACGTCAACAAAACTTAGCTTTGTGGATACCAGTTTTTCCCCTGGCACTCCTGCTAATGAAACCGTTTATGTAGAAGCGATGATGAGCAATAGAGGCCTCGCTGCTTTTGTGGATGTGGGGACAATTTTAGAGGCCGATAGTATGGTGCCTGCGCATCAAATTATAACGCTCCTACAACCGACGCCAACCTTCTATCCTGAAATAAGTGGTTCTCTCCAATGGCAATTAATTTCACAGTTATCATTGAGTTATTTATCTCTTTCATCTGATGAAGTTAGTTTGAAGGCCCTAAAAGAAACCCTAAGGCTTTATGCTAAAAATGCTGATGGATATAATAATCAAGCGATTGATGCGATTATAAATATGAAATGCACCCCTGTCATGAGGCGTATAAGAAAGGACGCGGCACGAGGGCTTGTCAAAGGAATAAATGTTACCCTTACGCTGGATGACAATCAATTTGTACAACAAGATATTACTCTGTTTTCAAGTATCCTCTCCCACTTTTTTGGGCTCTATACAACTATTAATTCCTTCACAGAATTGTCTGTTAAAAAATTAAATGAAGAACAAATATGGAAAACATGGAAACCAGTCGCCGGCGATCAGCAACTACTCTAAAAGAGGCTATTCTAGAGAAGCCCAGTCAATTCCAATTTCATGCAGCAGTGAAATTACTAGAAAGCATGAAGCTTGACTCTGTTTCTTTGGGTCAAGGGATTGAACCACGGCAAGAAGCCCTTGAAATTAAAACTCACACGACTCTTGAAATGTCTCCCAAAGATTTACAGGGTATTTCTTTTAGAGGACCTCAAGAAAATCCTAAGATGACTATTAACTTTTTTGGACTTTCAACTATTCAAGGACCTCTCCCTCAGTCTTATCGGAATTTACTTCTTGATCGCATCCAAGAAGGTGACATGTCTATGCGAGATTTCCTGGACATCTTTAATCATAGATTTGCAAGTCTTCTTCATCGTATTCGTAAAAAACACTGGATCGGCATTGCGACCGACACTCCCCAAAACACCTTAATTGGTAAGACCATTGCTAGTTTTGCGGGAATTAACGGCCCCTTTTTTGAACAGCGGATGAAAATATCTGATCAAAGTTTACTTTATTACGCAGGGTTATTGTGGCAGCGTCCTAAATCTGCCATGGGCCTTAGAAATATTATTCGTGACTTTTTTAAAACTCCAGCCAAAATTCATCAATTTCAGGGAAAATGGGAAAATATTGATAAGGATCAAACAACTATTATTGGAAACACGGGCAGATTTAATATTCTGGGCCAGGATGCTATTGTAGGAAAAAAACTATGGGAGCAACAAAGTGTTTTTGTTGTTGTGTTGGGGCCCATGTCTTTAAAGAAATTTGCAAGTTTTCTAAAGCCTGGGGTTAACTACAAAGCTATCCGAGACTTGATTCACTTTTATACCAGAGAAAATCAAGAATTTAGACTAAACCTTGTTTTAGATAAAGATCAGATTCCTCCTTTAAACCTAGGAAATGGGGCAGCTTTAGGATGGACTTCCTGGTTAAAGACGCAACCATTTCCCAAAGATGATTACCAGGTTATCATAAATAGTAATCCTCGTTTTTACCCTAAATTTTCTGTGAAAGAATTCTAATGAGTACAATCAGATATATTTCCATTGATGATGCTAAGTTTGAAAATGAACGATTGGATAGGGTCCTTGCAATTTTATGCTCTGGTGTTTCTAGAACACGTCTAAAAAATTTAATTCTAGAGGGACAAGTGGTGATGGATCAGTTAGAAATAGATGATCCTGCCCATAAAGTTCACTTGAATGATGAATATGAGATCACCATTCCTGATCCCCATGACCCTAAACCACAACCTGAAAACATCCCCCTTAATATCGTTTATGAGGACAAAGATTTGATTGTAATTAATAAACCCGTAGGGTTGGTTGTACATCCAGCCCCCGGCAATTACACAGGAACTTTGGTGAATGCGTTACTCTATCATTGCGGGGGAGAACTTTCTGGGGTTGGAGGGGAAAAACGTCCAGGAATTGTGCATCGTCTCGACAAAGAGACCAGCGGACTAATGGTAATTGCAAAGAATGACTGGAGTCATCAAAGGTTATCAGCTCAATTTTCTGATCGTACTCTTAGCCGAACGTATCTTGCAGTTGTCACCGGGGGGCTGATTCCCCCGGATGGCACTATTGAAGGTAACATTGGCCGTAATCCTAAAAACCGCCAAAAAATGGCTGTTGTATCTTTTGGGGGTAAGGAAGCCATCACCCACTATAAAACCCTAAAAACTTTCGGGCAAAAAAATATACGACCTGATTTTAGTTTAGTGGAATGTAAGCTGGATACAGGTAGAACACATCAGATTAGGGTTCATATGGCATCCAAAGGCCATAACATTATTGGGGATCCCCTTTATGGAAATCACCGTGCAGATCAAATGATTGAAACCCTTATTAAAAAAAATCCTGAATGTACCTGGAATAATTCACACCAAGCCCTCCATGCGCAGATGCTTACCTTCATTCATCCTTGTGAGGAAAAACCTTATACATTTGAGGTTGCGATGCCCCAAGATATGCAAGATTTGGTGAACATATTGGGGAAGAATTATAAACACCCTATATAGAGCGCAAGTGAAAACGAGAGTGCATTTTTCTACATTAATCCTATTGTAATGATTCAGTAGCATGCTATTCTAAAAAGAAAATAGGTTGATTCTTATATGGGAAGTAGACTAATGAATAAAAATTTTTCTTTCAAAGAATTTTTTGAAAAATATAAATTGCAGTTCCCTGTATGGGGAATCTTATTCATACTCCCCTTTTCAACCTCTTACCTTTTTCCACATCCCTCCACATCCACAAAATGGTTTATTGTTTATATAGGAATTATTGTCTTCGTTTCTATGTTTCCAAAGCGTTTTTTTATTCCACGATGGAATCGAACGACTGTTGTCTTGTTGCTCGCTTTACTAGGAAGCATTGTCCTAAATCAATTTCTATTTAAGACCCCTTTGTTTTCATGTACTACCATTGATAGACTCGGATTTTTGGTTTTGGTTTTATATTTTTATCAATATTTTAATAATAAAATATTTAATTTTAAAACATTTTCAATCCCATTTTTAATAGTAACACCTATTATTTTACTCGATTCTTACAGCTTTATTATATTCAACTGTAATTTTTTACCATTTTCCCATAAATTAGCATCTGTTTTTGGTAACATTAATATGCTGACCCAATTTATTGGATTTTCTATTGTCTTTCAGCTATATCATTATCATATTTCTAAAAATGTTATTCATAAAAGACTAATATCCTTATTAATAGGGGGTTCTTTATTGTTTTTATATTTTGGATCCTCAAGATCTGCTGTAATTGGAATATTTTTTGTATTTTTGGCTTCTTATTTGTTAAAATTTATTTCCCTTAGAGCTCTTTTAATAATGCTGGCTTTGGGGGCTGTCGGTGCAGTTTTTGCTCTTAAAGGAATGGGAACTGCCCTCAACGGAAAAGACGTTGGGGAAAGATGGAGCTTGATTAAAAGCGCCATTAATTTGTTTTTGGAAAATCCTCTTTTAGGGATTGGTCCTGATCATTTCCAGTTTTCTTATGTGCCCTTTGCAAAGGATCATAACTTTAGCATCTTCGAATCTACAGTCGCACGATCACCGCATTCAGAATTTTTAAGATTTTTGGTTGAACAGGGGATGGTAACAATCATTTTATTTTTTAGTTTTTTTGGTACATTGATTTATAAAAATTACAAAAAGATTTCCCAAATAAAACAACAAGACAACTTTAAGGTCTTGTTGTTATTAGGAACATTTTTGGGTTCAGAAATGTTATTTCAATTTCCTATTGAGTTACCTTTTCCTTTCTTTTTATTCGCCGCTATGATGGGGTATACTTTAACTTTATTAGGAACGTCCAAAGAGTTTTCTTTTCCATCTGAGGGGGTTACCTCTGCTATCAGATTGGCAATTATTGGGTTTTTTGTTTTACTTACCTTAAGTCGTGGTGCTGTTCTTTATATTGAGCAAAATTACCCTCAGGACTATAACAAAGCATCTTTTGCATGTCTCATTGATCCTACTAACTGGAACGTTTGTTTGCGTAAAGCACGCTTAGAATTAAAGAACAATAAACTAGCTGAAGGGAGAAAAACATTAACGGAGGTAGTTAAACGGTATCCGTATAATTTTTTCGCTATAAAATTATGGTATTTGATGGAATATTTAGAAGAAAAACCACTTGCATCCTGTGAAACAGCGGTGTTTTACGGAAATATCTTTAATCTAGAGACCCATAAAACAAGCCAGTTTTTAGAAGAGTTTTGTTACCCACAATTTAAACTATCTTTTCCCAAAGACCTTAAAGCTCACCATACCATCTGGAGTCAATCACACGTAGAATCTACGCATACTTCCTAAGTTCCACATCTATGT
This sequence comes from uncultured Hyphomicrobiales bacterium, assembly GCA_964402405.1. Classification (GTDB taxonomy): domain Bacteria; phylum Pseudomonadota; class Alphaproteobacteria; order UBA7879; family UBA7879; genus CAYOCE01. The sequence goes on from CAYOCE010000009.1 coordinate 12,241, forward strand.
TTTTCTTTTGTTTTTCAAAAGAACACTTAGCAGCTCCTGTTAATTTTTTCTGGGAAGGTATTTTCATAGTTTGGGGATTAATTTGCTTGCCGTGGTTTAGAACCTCATAATGAAGGTGGGCAGAGGTTGTTCTACCGGAAGTGCCCACATATCCGATCACCTCTCCTTGCTTCACCCGTTTACCGGATTTAATGCCATTTGCATACCTACTAAGATGGGCATACGCTGTTGAGTATTCCTTATTATGTCGAATACGAATATAGTGGCCATAGGATCCAAAACGCCCTGCACGTTCGATTAATCCATCTCCAGCTGCCATAATAGGCGTTCCTACACGCGCCGAGAAATCAACCCCTCTGTGCATCAAAGAGTACCCTAAGATGGGATGTTGTCTAAGCCCAAATCGGCTGGAGATTCTGGCCCCATCTATGGGCGTTTTTAAAAGAGCACGAACGACGCCCTCCCCCTTTTCATTATAGTATTCCCGCCCTCCATTCGTTGTTGTGAAGCGATAAAAGGCGAGAACTGAGGATTTTAAATCAAATTTTGCATACACAAGATCCCCACTAAATTCTGTTCCTGTTTCTTCATCATAGAATCGCTCAACCAAAACGGAAAAAGTATCTCCCTTTTTTACCCCTCGTTGAAAGTCAATACTGTAGCTAAAAAGTCGAATCAGCTCTCGAATGGTGGCCTGATTAATTCCACTTTTTTGAGCATCTCGAGAAAAAGAAGAATTAATAACCCCTTTAAAAAGGGTTGTTTTCTGGGCAAGAGGACGCGTCACGATGGAAAATTTGGCAGGATCCTCTTTCTTGCGTGCAATTTCTGTTTTTTCAGAATTATTAGGGAAAAGAATGATTTTTTCAATCACCTGAGTTTTGGAGTTATAAACACCTATAATCTTTTGATCGGGTTTAATTTTATGTTTTCGGAAATAGATCTCACTAATTTTTAAAATACCAGCCTGTTCCATATCTGAAAGATGAAGTTTACTTAAAACATGGCCTAAAGAATCCCCGCGTTTTACCGTGATCACTTTATGGGTCGGCGTTATCTGAGGGAGGGCTGCAATATCTTCTTCTTTTTGGACGGATTCCTCCTCTGCTGCACGATCAACATCAACAATTGCCGTTGTTTCAAACTCGCCCCCGAAAAAAGTAGAAAATTTAACATCGACAACAATCAGACATGCGGCAATTACGAGGCACACAAGCCCCATTAACAGTTCCACTAATCGAAATAGCATGCCTATACTCCTGGCCCATCGAGCCGTAGATCATCAGATTTTTTCATTACCCTAATATGAGAACAAGTGATAAAATTGTCAAGAATGATATAAATAAAAATATTGTAAAATACATATTTCAACATAAATAAATCCACAAAAAATTACAATGCTTTTTATGAATATATATTTATATATTGGGTTAGATATATAAATAATAATTAATTTTATATTTAATTTATGATGATATTTAAATATCTTCTCTATTTTTTATAGAATATAAAAACACCGACTCGGGATAGATTTGACTTATAAAGAAAGGATCTCTTAGACATACCCAAACTATTTCAAAACAGGGGGATCTATCGACCCTAATTTTTTAGGGGAGATAGATAATGATTCATGAATGTTAATGAATGAATCAGTAATCGAAATGAGAGACCGAGGAGGGATAATGTATTCTTCATACAAGACCCTCGAAGGTGCTCGGACCGAAGACAATGATTCACGACCTTCAGGCAACAATCCAAAAATGTAATGCGTGGATTGGTAATTGTAATGCGTGAATCAGTAAATTTTGCGATCCATGGTTTGAAACGCTACTCCACAATCTTCAAAAAGGGTTTTTTCTTATCTTTTTCAGCAGAAGGAGATGAAGTAGTGATTTTTTCCTCAAGATACGGAAATTTTAAAATGACCGTTCTTCCCTTACCCCGTGCTGCAGATATCTCACAGGTTCCCTCATGAAGTTTTACCAGGTTTAAAATAGCCGGCATACTAAGGGAGGTGCCATCAATGCTCTCTAAAGGTTCATCATTAAATTTCTTAGAAATCCTTTCAAGATCATCTTCTGAAAGGCCAAAGCCATTATCCATCACAAAAATAGTTAGAAACTTATTACTTTGATCATATGTCAAAGCCGTTGATATGTTAATCATTCCTAGTGCAGAAACATTTTCCAAAGCTTGTGATATTAGACTGATTATAATTTGCTTAAAAGCAACTTCATTGGCGTAAAAAGAGGGCAGATTTTTTTCCAATTCATGGGTTATTAGAACCTTTTTAGTCAGCGCATTACGTGATTGGATAAGGGTTGCCTCCTGAATTGCCTTTTGAACATCTATGTAGGACTTTTCGACGATATTGGAAGGAAATTGCTTTAAATGCAAAACAGCATCCTGTATCCCGGAAACAAGTTCTATTTGTTTTTCTTTGGAAATAGACACATCAATTTCTTTTTTAAAAAACTTTAAAAGAACATTACTGTGCTGATGAATTAAATCAATATGCCATTGTAATTGATGTATTATTTTTTGCATAAAGTCTTTTCTTGCTTGATCAGAAGAAGTCGTTGCTTTGATTATTTTTCGATGATGGATGTAAAGAATAATAAAGCAGAACATAATCATAAATAGAAATTCAATGACTCTAGGAAAAATGGTACTGTACAGTCCATGATTTATATTAGCCGTACTCAAACCCGTCAAAATAACATAGGGATATTCTTTCATTTTATAGTAATAAGAATATTTTAAAGAGTTATGAGATAAAGAATGCTTTAAGAGCCCAGACTTGTCTGGTCCAAGGGCAACGCCACCCATTTCCTTCTGTTGCTGCCTATCAGAATCATCAAACAAATTATCACTGGAATAAAAAATAGGTCTATTGGATTCATCAAGGATCATAAAACTAACGCCTTCTCCCTTAAGATGCTCCTCTAAATATAGGGTCAAGGTTGAAATATTAAAGCCGACGACAATAATACCTAAAAATTTTCCCTCTTTATTCGTGATCCCCATACCTGCAGGAACAACCCAAAGTCCACTTGGATTTCCAACCCCAGGGGAAGACATCTGAAGGGTCCAGGGAGATTTACGACATTTCCAAGTATGTTCCCGATAAGACATATTAGGAGCACTGCTGGTAGTAATCCCCATTTTTTCATTCACAAGCCTTAAATTATCTGGGGATAACCAATCAAAGAGGGACCATGATAAAAATTGTTTAGATAAAAATTGCTTTGTACAATATTCATTTCCAGAAGCGCTTTTTAAAAACCTATAGATGAATTTTAGATCAGGATTATTACGGGATGCAATTTGATTTCCCAAATACAGCATAAAAAGCCCATTTTCATCAAAAATACCTCTCAGGGCAAGATCAGTCCGCAGGGCCGCTTGCTCTAATTTATTCCTTGTGGTTTTTTGGTAGTTTTCATAGGCATTATAGATAAGCACGCTGTATACACATAGCAAGAAAAAGCCTGTGACGCTTAGTAAAATAATAAATTCATTTTTAAAAAAGGCTTTCTGCTTTCTTTTAAGCAAAAATCCTTTCGGAAATAATCGCAGCATTGGGCAACTCTCTTATTTTGTTTGGTACTTTATTTCCCTTTATTTCAGCCTTTTGCATGGCCTTATGTAGGGCTGTCCACAATTGAGATTGGGCATCCAAAAAACCAATAACGCCCTCTAAGGCTTGGGCTAACTCTTTTGAGGTCTGAGAATTCTGTTCAATAGCGACAGAGGCGTTATGGGCATGATTTTCTTCCATCCCATTTAAATGATCAGCAAAATATTGATCAACTCTCTGAAAATCAAATTTATTATAGTGACCTTTATAAGGAAGAAACAAAGACTGATAAAAATCATTAATCATATGAACGGCCGCACTTTCTTGAGCATAAGATGCCCCTAGAACAGTCGGATAATTTTCATGCGTATATAGTCTTTCAGCAACTGCAATAAAATTTTTAGTTTCTGGTAAGATATAGGGGGATAGAAATACGTCCTTAAGATCAATAGGCGCAAGACCAAAAATATAGTCCCCGTGTAGATTATGGGATGTAGAAAGAAGCTGTAGATGGGAATTTAAAAATACCCCCATTCCGGATTCCTCGTACAAATTTTTCCCAGCTGTTGCCAGTGTTTCCATATCCTTGTTTTTAGCTGCAGCAATTGTAGTATGGGCAACGGATATAACTGTTTGACAGGTTCTATAGATGTAATTATCCCTATACAAGCGATATTGCAAAGGGGTGAACCCATCCCGGGCAGAATCCTTTAAGTAATCAAACAAAGGATTTTTGATGGCCGAATGATTTTTTAGAACTTCTTCATAAGATTTATGTACTGTCATGATGGACTCCTTCTTAAGAATCCTTTTCGGGAATAAGATAAACTAGTTATTCCGAAATAGAACTTTTTTCAATTAACCACTCTGTAAAATAAACGTCAACTGAATGTATACCTCTTTTTAAAGAATAAGTATAGACCTCATCTGCATAATCCAAAATAGTCATACTTTTCAAATGGTAATGCTTTTTTCTTTTCAAAAGCCGAGCAACTGTTTCTAAAGAATCCAAATACAAAGCACAGTCCCAAGCAGCGTCATCCTTATTAAGTTGATTTAGCGAAGCCTTTGGATTGTAATCTAAATTTATAGATTCTTGTTCCCCAATTAAATCGGCAACCGAGCAATCTAAAGCTTGGGCAATTGCCTGTACAATAAAAATACTCGGGTTTTTGGATCGCCCATAAAGAATATTCTGTACAGCACTCGGCCTTAGGCCAGCTTTTTTCTCAAGACCATGGGCCGAAATATCCAGGGCCTCCATTTTTGATTTAATCTGTGCGCCAATATAACCCATCTTTACCTCTCTGACTGATGATCTATCAAGTAATATAAAAAATTAAGTGTGTCAACAGCCTTTGTTGAGCCATTTTACTTATGCTATTTTTCTTAAAAACCTTTCTTTTCTTAAGGAGTTCTTTGCATATCTTTTGTAAATTTAGCTAACTTTTAACCCAAAAAATAGAGTTTTTTCAACGGATTAAATTATTTTTGAAGACTTTGGGTTATTTTATTGACTTGTGTATAAATAATGAATATATATTCTTTAAAGTGTATTTTATATGCTGTACCTCCCTGTAAAAAACCCCCGAGAAAGATTTTCTCAGGGGCTTTTTTATGGAAAAGATATAGAACATCAATTACACTCACCTGATATAATTGATATTTTTGTTTTTTAGGTGAAGAGATGGGGGAAGATCCCCCCACATTTTATGAATATTATTTTTTTATAAATGATGGTATGTCTAATTATGTATATATACTTATGTTCTTGAACACCTTTTTACGGGTATTATTCAAAACGATAAAGTCGTTCCATGCGCTCCCGTAACTCCTGAGCTTCAATACTGAGAGTCGCAATGGGACGTGCTTCAAGACGGGCCAAACTAATGGGTTCACCTGTTTCTTCGCAATAACCATAACTACCATCATCAATTCTTCTAAGGGCTGCGTCGATTTTATTAAGAAGTCTTAGATCACGTTCTCTGGCTTTCAGTTCCAATTCCAAATCTAACTCGCTGGTTGCCCGATCATTAACATCGGCCTCATTTAATTTTTCAGTTTGTAGGATTTTCATGGTTTCTTTTGATCCTTCAAGAATTTCTTCTTTCCACATCAATAATTTCTTACGAAAATATTCCAATTGAGCTTGGCTCATAAAAGGTTCTTTTTCGTTCGGCTTGTAGTTTATTGGTAATTGAAACTTGAATTGTTCCATTCTATTTAACCTCCACTGTTTTAGTTTTTGTTTATTTTTTATTTTCTAAATCTATCAAAATTTAATCCCCTGCGCAACACTATTTTTTAAAAAAATATTTTTTTGATGTTTTTCCCCAAAATCATTAGGAAAATAGCAAAAAAATAAGGAGGTTAAAAAATTTAACCTCATACCCTTGAAATTAGAAATAGGGGTTCCTATATATCCTAAGACTTAGGTGCAATACCTAAGTTCATCTACCTCCTTAAATGTGAGGATATCCCCTTAACTTGGCCGAGTCGTAAGACTCGGTCCTTTTTTTGGGTCCTATATTAGGTCGATACTTTTTGGGGTAAAATGAGAATATTAAGATATGAGAAACATTATGAATAATTGGCGTCCCCTACGGGATTCGAACCCGTGTTGCCGCCGTGAGAGGGCGGCGTCCTAGGCCTCTAGACGAAGGGGACGTAGAAATAGTACTACTCGAGGGAATCAGATTATTCAAGTTCTTTTTCAGAATGTTGGTAGCCCAATACCAGTAAGCTTTTAAAACCACTTGCTGGTGGGGTCTATTTTAATGTGAGGAAGCGTGCGCGCTAGTGGAATAACTTCTTCAATTGTATCAACAAAATGATAAAATTGGTTATCGTTTAATCCGGCAAACTTCTTTTTAACCATATAATTCATCATTTCCTTGAGATGATTCCAGAAGCCATCGACGTTTACGATAATAATGGGCTTTGTATGAAGACCAATTTGCCGCCAGGTCAGCACTTCAAAAGTCTCTTCAATCGTTCCAAATCCTCCTGGCAAAGCAATAAAACCATCAGCATTCTCAAACATGATTCTTTTACGCGTATTCATATCAGGGGCAATAATCAATTCGGAGATACCATTGTGACTCTGTTCATAGTCTGCAAGATATTCTGTTGAAACCCCAAACACATTTCCCCCCGCTTGCATACAGGCATCAGCCACAACGCCCATCAACCCAATTCGTCCACCCCCAAAAACCAACCGGATGTTTTCTTTGGCAAGCAGCGTGCCCAACTTTTTGGCATGCGCCTTGTAATTTTCATCTATATGGGCGGAGGCGCCACAATAAACAGCTAGAGATTTTATTTCTGACATATATTCCTCATATTTCCAAGCTTTCAGGAGTTTTTTCCCTACAAAGCGACGTCATTATGCAAAAAAAAGTTTAAATATGCTACAAAAAACTGTCACAAAGATTTATTTTCGATTATCATGCATTGGTAATTTTGCCTATACCTCTATTTTAACATATGGACCAGATGAAAACGAATCAATTTACCAAGCCTCAACTGTCAATCCATCCTGAAGGATGGATTTTTGGATTACTATTTATACTGGGGGCCATCATTTTGTGGCATCTCCATGAGTTTCTAGGGTATCTGGGGGCAATCTTAGCGGGGTGGTGTTTTTATTTCTTTAGGAACCCCAATCGCTTTACGCCCGTTAGGTCTGGACTGATTATTAGCCCAGCTGACGGCATTGTTTCCCAAATTACGGAAATAGTTCCAACAGTGGAGACGGGTCTTGAGGCTAAACCCCATACTCGCATTAGCATTTTCATGAATGTATTCAATGTTCATGTGAATCGTATCCCTATCGAAGGAACAATTACCTATGTTCATTATCACCCCGGCAAATTTTTAAATGCTTCCCTTGATAAGGCAAGTGAACACAATGAACGCCAATGCTTTGTGGTGGAAACAAACAAAAAACTAAAAATCGGATTTGTTCAAATCGCAGGGTTGATTGCCAGGCGTATTAGATGTGATATTCTCCAGGAGCAAAAGGTTTTGACAGGTCAACGATTTGGTTTGATCCGCTTTGGCAGTAGAGTAGATGTTTATCTACCCAATGGGATTTATCCTTTGGTAGCCGAAGGACAAATCATGATTGCCGGAGAAACCGTTTTGGCAGATCTAGAAACAAAAGAGCCCCAAAGATTAGGAGAAATCAGGTAAGCATCATGAGTGATCTTAAACAATCAAAATTAAAATTGTTATCCATCAATAAAATGATTCCCAATGCCATTACCATGGCAGCCCTTTGTAGTGGGATGAGTGCAATTCGCTTTGCCTTCATGGATCAATGGGAAAATGCCGTTGCTTGTGTATTGCTGGCGGGTATTCTGGATACCATGGATGGCCGCATTGCTAGGCTTTTGGGGAAATCTTCCCAGTTTGGAGCCCAATTGGATTCTCTGGCGGATGCGGTTAATTTTGGCGTGGCCCCCGCCCTTATGATGTATCTATTCATTCTAAAGGATTTTCGCAGCTTTGGCTGGGCTATATGTTTGTTTTTTACTGTCTGTATGGTTTTTCGTTTGGCTAGATTTAATACGATGCTGTTAGAGGCAGATCAGGAAAAGCCTGCAAATGGCGCTTTCTTTTTGGGAGTCCCTGCTCCCGCTGGCGCTATTTTAATGTTGCTTCCCATCATGTTGCAATTCGAAGTTAATGCCTCCCAGGTAGTTCCTGTTCTTTTCTATGCCTTGTGGGCCATTGGGGCAGCGCTTCTGTTGATTTCCAGAATTCCTACTTTTTCCTTAAAAGGCGGGAAAATTCCTTTAAAATTTGGATGGTTCCTATTCGTGATCTTGGTATTTTTAATGGTAAACCTCGTTACATCCCCCTGGACCACCATCACTGTTTTAGGGGGCCTTTATGTGGCGAGTATTCCTATCAGTTATAAGATAGCAAAAAAACTGGAATGAGCGGGTATATTAATTTCAAGTTGAGGAAAAGGCCATAAACCCTATTGCTCTTTGGATAAAATTGGGTGTAGAATATTTTAAGGTCAAATTTTATGATTATCACCATTGAAATATCCGAGGCACTTGCCCATATCAATAGTAGAAGTCTTTATAGATAAACCAAACAAAAAAGGATTAAAAAATGTCAAATGTCATCAGTTTTCAGGCATACAAAAACGCAACTATAGATCGCGGAGAAAACCTTGAAACTGTTCTTTTACAGTTGGAACGGGTTGTTTTTGCCATGCAGCTAAAACGAGATAAAGCTTATGAAACTTTAAATCATGTGATGGATTATTGTAAACGTAAAAAAATGGCCATTACCGAATCCCTTATTCAAAAGCACCTAAGAAGAGTTTTGGATGACATTAGTCTTGAGGTTATTAGCGACAAGGATCAAATTGTCACGATTGATATGCTCCTGGATGCCTTTCAGGTATTAGATACAGATATTCTAGGTCACCAAAATGCTATTAAAAAGGCACAGCAATACTTTCTGGGCAAGAAGGGACTGTCTCATCGGTATTAATAATCCCGTCATCCCAGGCAAGTGAGCTTGCGAACGCCGACCTGGGACCCAGTACATTCGCATTATAAAAGGAAAAAACAAATACATGTGTGGTATCACGGGATTTTGGCAGTTTGGGAAAACGGGAATTTCCCATCCCAAAAAAGTTTTGACTGACATGATGGAAGCCATCAAAACCAGGGGGCCTGACTCTTCTGGCACTTGGGTTGATGAAAAACAAGGTATCTTTCTGGGCCACCGACGTCTTTCTATTCAAGATCTTTCCCCTGCCGGCCATCAACCTATGGTTTCCCATTCAGGTCGTTCTGTGATGATCTATAATGGCGAGGTCTATAATCCCGCTGAACTCCGGAATGAATTAATCGCAGAAGGGGTTCAATTTCGGGGACACTCTGATACCGAGGTAATGTTAGAGGCCATCGAACGATGGGGCCTTGAAAAGGCTGTCTCTCGATTCATTGGGATGTTTGCCTTTGCCTTGTGGATGGATTCCAAGCTTTATCTCGTAAGGGATCGCCTGGGGATTAAGCCTCTGTATTGGGGCATTATGAATGATACTCTTTTTTTTGGATCCCAACCCAAAAGTTTCTTTAAGCATCCCAAGTTTCGGTCAGAAATTGATCCAACGGCCTTGGCGTCTTATCTGCGCTTTGGATATGTCCCTACGCCCACCTCTATTTTTAAAAATATCCATAAGTTAAAACAGGGGCATTGGTTGGTGATTGATGCCAAAAAGTCTGTAAAAGAGGCTGCTTTTTGGAGCCTTAAGGATTTTGCAGGTCGCCCTAAAGTACATCCAAAGTCCGAAAAAGATCTGGTAGATCAAGCCCATGAGCTCCTGAAAGATGCCGTCACAAAACGGATGCTCGCCGATGTTCCCTTGGGTGCCTTTTTATCAGGGGGAATTGATAGTTCGTTGGTGACAGCCCTGATGCAAGCATCCAGCGATAAGCCCATCAAAACATTTTCCATTGGGTTTCATGATAAATCCTTTAACGAAGCCCCCTACGCCAAGGAAATTTCTCAACACTTGGGAACCGAGCATCATGAACTATATGTAACCGAGAAAACTGCCTTGGATTTGGTACCTGAGATCCCCAGTTGGTGTGATGAGCCCTTTGCTGATCAATCCCAGATTCCCACCTATTTGGTTTCTAAACTGGCGCACGAACATGTCACTGTTTCTTTATCTGGTGATGGAGGGGATGAATTGTTTGGCGGATACAGCCGCTATCTGTTTGCCAAAAACATGTGGGGGAAGATCTCTGTTATGCCTTCGTGGGTGAGGTATTTAGGATATCATGCGATTCATACGTTATCGCCTGAAGCTTGGAGTTCTCTCGAAAACATGCTTCCTAGAAAATTCTGTCCTTCTCATTTGGGGGATAAGGCTTATAAGTTAGGGAATGTTTTGAGATCCGGTAATTCTAGAGTCCTTTATCAGCAATTAGTGTCCCAATGTCATGAATCCTCGGAAATCCTAAGAGGGACAGTCCATGCGTCTTCTCTTCCTTTTGATGAGGCAAACCACATTGATAATTTCTTTGAGCAGATGCAATTCATTGATACCCTCACCTATTTACCCGATGATATTCTAACCAAGGTAGATCGCGCCAGCATGGCCGTTAGTCTTGAGGCCCGCGTTCCCTTGTTGGACCACCGATTGGTGGAGTTTTCCTGGACCCTTCCCATGTCCTATAAAATAAGGGGCAATACAACTAAATGGATTCTTCGGGAAATTTTGAATCAATATGTCCCCAAGAAAATGACCGATCGACCTAAAATGGGATTCGGGATTCCTGTGGGCAAATGGTTACTCACAGATCTTAGGCCCTGGGCCGAGGAGTTATTAGATGCACAACGCATGCATGAAGAGGGGCACTTTAACGTAGCCTTGGTGCACCAGCGCTGGCAAGAGCATATCAAAGGTATCCGCAATTGGCATGCTTATCTCTGGCCCATTCTTATGTTTCAAAGTTGGAAATCATTCTATAGTATTTAATTATGGCAGCATGCGAGGTAAAAAATGTTCAAAACAGGTATTACAGATATCAATAAGCTGCTAGGGGAAAAGTCAAAAACTTTTCTTTTAAAGGAATTTAAAAATACAACCATCACCCTTTACGATCAAATTCTAAATGAATCAAATGCTGAAGAACTTAGCGAAAAGGTCTTAGTTTTTTTTTCGGATGAACGGGGGGCTTATAAACGCACCTACAACAATCGTTTTAATAAGTTTGACGATGCTGCTATAGATTTAATTAAAACATTTTTTTCATCAGAAAATATTTTAACGGTGCAAGATATGGGTGTTAGTGATGGCCGTACATCTTGTGATTTTTTTGAAAAAATTGTTCAGTTTTTTCCCCTTATTGCCTTCTATGCTTCTGACTACAATGGATATGTCCTTGTGTTAGAAAAAGGGAAAACAAAAATTACTCTAAGTCATAGGGAAAATCTTCTAGAGGTTCTTTTTCCTCCCTTTGTATTTAACATAGCAAAACGAGATAGCTATCGTTATTATCCTATCAATCATTTGGTACGTTTGATGCACCATTGGTTAGTAGTAAATCCTTTGCTAAAAGAATATAAGAATGGCAATCATAGGGCACGCAAGCTGCTTCTGTTTTCTCCCCGCGCCATAAATTTATCTAAGACAGATCAACGTTTCAAGCTTTTACAGCATGATCTGCTAATGCCGTTTCATAAACAAAGTCATATTATTCGAGCCATGAATGTTTTGAATCCTTCTTACTTCTCCGAGACAGAGTTTACAAAAGTTCTTTCCAATATTTACAATGGCCTTTATCTTGGAAGCTTTTTAATTACTGGTTCGAATCAAGATGCTGGTTCAGATGTAGATGGGGGAATTTATAAAAAAAATAAACTGGGTTTCGAAAAAATTTGGCAAGCAGACAGACCTTCCCCCATTAATGATAAAATTTTAGGATTTAAAAAAGAAATATATTCCTAAGGCCTACCGAAATTTACTTCTTTCATAACGAAGGATTCTCAAAGGGAATACCGTATTTTTGATCCTCAGATTGAACTCTATATCCCACAACTTTTAACTCAGTCTTCCATGAGGACAATTTAATGTTCAGCGTCTTTCTGTTTTCCTCTTTAAAAATATCAGATATATTCCTTCCATATTGATCATTTGTTTTATATTCTGCCGTGGTTGCTTCCTTATATACATATACTAAAAAGAGATACACATTACTCAAAAACTCCACATCATTTTTGGTCAACTTACTAAGGGAAATCTGTGTTTTCAAATTTTTTAAAGTCTTTTCAAATTTCTCTATAAATCCAACGGGTAATAGTTTCTTATTGTTCTGTTCTGTAATCCAACTTTTGGGATTCATTGCATTCATTAATGCAACCCATTCTCTTTCGCCTTTTTCTGTAATAACATCTCCTGGCACAAAATCTATAACAGGCTCTGGAACAACTTCTATGGGGGCAGAGGGTTGTACGGGCGCAACAGGAACAGAGTTCCATCCTTTTTTTATTCTAGTCTGAATATCCTCTAGGATTGTCCTTACTTGATTGACTCGCTTAATCCAATTTTCTTCATCAAAGAAATTTTCAAAAGCGGGGATTGCCAAATAACTATCTAAGAGATCTAAATTTTTTAATATCTTTGATATCTGTTCTTTCTCTGGTTCATTTTTAGAGGCTTGAAGTTTATTTACCCCTGTTTCTAAAGATTTCAAATCATTCTCAAAAGATGTTTTTGTTTTATCAATTTTCTTATTTAAAACAGCTTGAATGGTTTGAAGATCCCTATTCCATTGATCTTTCATTGACTGAGGGGCATCATTAAAATGATCTTTTTGCTTTTTTAAGGTTGCTAAAGAATCAAGCTGATCACTAGTGGCTTTAATTCCACCAATATCCTCATCTTCAGTATGATTGAGGAGAGTAACAATATCATGTGTTAATTTGTCCCAAAGAGGATTTTGGATAGGTGTTGAGGCAACTACTTTTACAGGCTGTGTCACCGAAGAAGATTTAGGTAGCTTTGATTTTACTTCTGTTAATTCGTCTTCTATAACTTCCATCGTTATCTTCCAATCAGCAATCTCTGGTGCTGTGCTAAGTCCTGGAGATTTCAAGGAATCCTCTAGTTTACTTTTTCTTTGCTCAAGGGTGGAAATTTTTTCTGCAGTAATTTCTCCTGAAGATCCTTCATTAAGATCAACAGCATCTGAATACAAACTATTCAGATTTCTCTCGAAACTTACCCTGAACCGTATATCGTTTCCTTTTTTACTGTTTAACAAAGACCTAATGCTATCTAGCTCACTCCCTAAAAACTTAAATTGCGTTTTATTGGATTTAAATTCTGCATATGTATGGAGGCGACGATACAAATCCTCCAATTTTATAAAATCCCCAGCAACATTAGGACTTGATGTTTTTGCTGATTGAAGAAGGCTCGTCATATCCCTATTAAGGTCCTGGAGAGCTTGACTCTCTATAACTTTTCCATTTGGTTGCCCTTTAAATACCTCTATTCTTGCCCATAATCTCGTACTAGCTGTTATTAAATTAAGATGAACTTCGTGCAGCATTAATTCCAAATGTATTTGTTTTTGAGAGGATATCTTAAGCGTTTTTAGACGATCTAATAACTTATTTTGTCGGGTTGTTAGCTGCTCTACATTTGTGAAATCAAGCGTCTTATTGTTGAGATCTGCTTCTGTTGCTGTGTCCTTGACCAAAGCTTTTACGTCGTCCTCAAATTGATCCACAGGAGAACGGAATGTTTCTTCTGAAGTTTCTCCACTTCCAGAATCAGGAACAACCAAAGCCGCTGGAGTATTTGCTATTTTTACCTTCTGTTCACCCTTCTGGACTCCCCCCATGAACAGAGGGGCATCCCCCCCTTCTTGTGTCACTGTAGGTTGCCTTGGAATCTTTAAAGGGGATATTATGGTATTATTAGATTCCACCTTTTCATGGGTACTACTTACACCTGAGGCTCCCCCTCGTGTTCTTTTAACAACCATATTTTTAGGGCCTTCTATGGCTAATTGTAACCCTGGGGTTAGAGTAGTCTGAATAGCCGTCACAACGGTTTCCAAAGGAGTAACAACTGCCTCAATTTCTGGATCTTCTATAGTGACTTTAGCTGTTTTAGCTTGGATTTTTAATTCTTTTGCTTGGGCAATCCATTTTGGAAGCATTGAATGATATTCTCTAAAAAATAATTCCCGAGGATCACGAGATTGAATTTCAGGATGAAGTTTTAATTGCCCCATGCTGTGAATCAAAGAATCCGTTAAATCTTGGACATCTTTCTTTAATTTCTGAACGACCTGAGGGGCATTTTCGGGAACAATAACTTGCAACTGACCTTGTCTATTGAATAACTTCCGTATGGCTTTCAAGTTGAGAGAGCTATCAACTGCTTTTTTTCTAACAACCATCGTTACAGGCTGGGGCGGAATCGTTGGGGATATTTCCTCCATAGGTGCGGGGGCTATCGCCTCCATTACTTGTAAAAATGGACCTTCTATATCCACTGCTTCATCACTACCCTCTCCCGTTATAGGGGGAGATGTTGGCGTAGTAGAGGGGTTAATAGGTGGTCTTACAAGCATTGCCTGACCAGACTGAACCCCCTTTGATTGTCCTGATGCTCCCCCTGATTTTTTAACGGGGGCAGCAGGGATTGGTTCAGGAGTACTTTCTTCTTGCTGCACTTGCGGTACCAAAGATGGAAGGGAGGGGGGTGTTGGTATTATTTGTGATTCAGGTATGGGAGATTTAAGAGAAGATTCTTTTGTAGGTTCTGATACAGGCATAGAAGCTTTAGCAGCATGTTTTGGAACAGAAATGCCGATTAATTCCAATAAAGGAACGATGGTTGTTTCCCACAGCTGAGGGCTGATTTCTGTGCCCATTAGGTCTGCTTTTAAACTAAGCCTCGCTTGCAGCAAGTTAGTAAAATCCTTAACAACTTTCTCTCCAAATTGATCGTGTAATTTTCGCGTAATTTTGTCTTTATTTTTCTGGATGGAAAGCCAGCAATTAATGTTATAAGCGGGCTTTAGAAGAGACTTAATATCATCAAGGCCTCCATACCCACAGGTGAATCTATTGGAAGTTCTTGTTATGGTATATAGCTTAAAAATAGGGCTATTTAGAAGATTTCGGGATTTTATTTCTGCAATAGTATTATTTAAATCATGACCCAAATTCCCAGATCGTGCGACAAATAAGCGCCTCATGAGATTTTTTTCATCCTCTGTAAATAGATTAAACAGATAAATATATTCGCGGTTTGAATTGGGTTGATTTGGATCCATTTGCTTCATGGCCGTCTTGATGCAGTTGGGGTTTGATCCAGTTGATAGAGCAGCCCTTAAGGCCTTCTGTAGATTTTGAGCACAATTACTGGCACTGATGCTAATCCCAGAATTTAGGTCTGTGGATTGTTGAATTCTTGTCTGCAGATCATCAACCGCGTCCAAAAAGCTTTGACCCTCTATTGTTAAGGATGCTGGTGCTATTTTAGGGTTGTCCAATCGCATGGCGATCAGATTTATATAATCGCTTTTTAGTTCCTCATCCCACCGACTAACAATGCTGGCAAAATTTGGACTTACTTTTATTTCGTTTTTCAAGGATCGTTGGGTTACCTTTAGACAATTGGAATTTAAAGAATCCATCCCTAAAGCCTTCACCCCAATGGTTGGATCTTTTGCACAGTTAGAAGCATTAAGACTAAGAGCGGCAGAAAGCTTAGGAGATATTTGCTTGATAAGATTTGCACCTTCAGTTGCGGAAATAAAAATAGAAATAAAAACCATAGAATAGACGAAATATTTTTTCACCACGCAACGCCCCCTGTTTTTTATATGTTATAGTTATATGGTAGTTTGTTTTAATTTAGATGTCAAAGAGCCCTATTAATAAAATCCAAATCTTGGGGAACCCCTAGGTGATACCATCCCCCTTCAAACAGGGTTCCATAAAGACGATCTGCTGCTTGTGCTTGATCATAGAGTTCTAACATGGAAAATTTTTGAATAGAGATCCCTTTAAAAATATCAGGGTTAACAATGGCGATGGGACCAAAGACATAAGGGGCACTATCTTGGGAAAGTCTACGTTTTAGAAGACCCTCCCCATCCATAAAATAATCCCCTTTTCCATGGTATCCAAAAGCCTTTTGAAGCGGCACAACCATTAACTCCAGATCCATCTTTTTAGGATCCCATTTATCTTCCAACATCTTCAGGGGATTCTGAATGGAATCCTCCCAAAGCACATCCCCATTGATGGTGAAAAAAGGCTGATCCTCAAAATGATCCAGCGCCTTTAAAACCCCACCACCGCTTTCTAGAATTTCAGGTTCATGGGATAAAATGATTTGGGGATCATTTTTAAAATGGGCCTCCATTTGATCGGCTAGATAATGGGTATTAACAACAATCTTTTGAACCCCGTGGGATCTGAGGCGATCAATAATGTGATCAATCAAAGGCCTCCCCTTAATTTTAATCAATGGCTTTGGGATAGACTCTGTGATGGGCCGCATACGGGTTCCAAGTCCTGCAGCTAAAATCATTGCCCTTTTAATCATCGGGTTATTTTGGGCCATATTTATGGAACCATTCTTTGACAGGCTTTAGAGCTACATGTTCAAGATCTTTTTTCACCAGATCCCAAGTACGGGGAAGGAATTCCAAATATCTCTTTTTCCCCATATTGAAATAAAGCCGGGTGAACGTTCCTAAAATCCGGGTATTTCGCTGCGCCCCCAAAATGGCATACCCTGTTCTAAACTGAAAGGGATCAATATTTGGAAATGCCTTCAAATACCTATTGATCATATCTTCTTCAAGGCTTGGGGATACATCCCGTCGCACATCCTGTAATAAAGACACTAAATCATAGGGGGTTGGGCCAACCAGAGCATCTTGGAAATCCAGAAGTCCACATTTTTTAATGCCTTCTTGATTTTCCAACCACATTAAATTATCCACATGAAAATCTTTTAAGATTAAGGATTGGGGGAGGGGCTCCAGCAATGAAAAGACTTGTTCCCATGCTTTGATAAATTCACTCCGCATTTCTGCTGTTGGTTTTTGCTTGAAAATGATGGGGAGATACCAATCTATGAATAACAAAACTTCATTTATATATTTATCAGAAGCATATCTTTCAAGATCTTCATTACCAGGTACATACCGCTGGTGAAGATCGATCAACACATCAACGGCTGTTTCATAAAGTGTGCGTTCATCCATATTTTGAGACAAAGCACAGGTGAAGGTCATGTCCCCCATGTCCTCTAACAACAAAAAGCCATTGTCCAAATCTTGATCAAAAATTCGGGGAACACTATGTCCAAGATCTTGTAGGATTTTAGCAATACGAATGAATTTCTGGACACTTTCTACAGCCCCAGGATCATCCATTAAAACACGCTTGGTGCCTTCAAATTGACTCAGGCGAAAATACTGCCTGGAAGAAGCATCATTGGCCAATATTTCTACCTTGGCCCCATACCACCCTGTAATCATTAAAAACTGCTGTAGAGCAGATTTACGTCTGCCTGTGGTTAGAGGTTTAGGTTTAGGTTTTTTAATCGCATTTGCCATTCATCATTTCCTTCTATTAATACATGTCGTTTATCATCTTGCAGCTCAAAAGTCATCTTAAGACAATTTCGCGGCAAATGAGATCCCATTTTTTCCGGCCATTCAATAAGAATAACGCCATTCAACAGGGCATCCTCTATCCCGAGTTCAAAAACCTCTTCAGGGTTTTTTAGACGATACAGATCAAAATGCCATATCTCAAAATTCTGGGATTCATAAGTTTGTACCAAGGTAAATGTAGGACTTGGAACATGTATTTCTGATCCCATCAGCCTTTGGATTAGAAACCGGGCAAAAGTAGTCTTACCAGCGCCCAAATCCCCCATGAGTGCCAATACATCGCCTTTTAACAAGGCCATGGAAAGACCTTCGGCCAATCTTTTAGTGTCTTCAATAGAACACAGTTGCACTGGACCAAAAAAACCGTTAGAAATCTCTGACATGCTTTTAATTTAGTCAGGTTAACACCGAAGAGCAATAGCTTTCTTAAAAGGAGAATCTATGACCACCCATCAAACGGATGTTGCAATTATTGGCGCAGGGCCTGCGGGGCTCTTTGCTGTTTTTGAATGTGGCATGTTGGGTTTAAAATGTCATGTGGTTGATGCTTTGGACCAGACGGGGGGACAATGCCGGGCCCTGTATCCTGAGAAACCCATTTATGATATTCCCGCACATCCCAATATCTTAGCAGGCGAATTAATTGACCATCTAGAAACCCAGGCATCTCCATTCAATCCCCAATATCATTTGGGCCAACAAGTGATGTCCCTAAAGCCAACATCTGATGATCTCTGGGAATTAATCACGAATCAAAATATCATGATCAAGGCGAAAGCTGTTATTATTGCCGCAGGAGTCGGGGCCTTTGGGCCCAATAAACCCCCCCTTGAATCAATTGAGAATTTTGAAGGAAAAAGCGTTTTTTATTTCATCAAGGATAAAAAACAATTTCAAGGAAAACGCATTGTCATTGCAGGCGGTGGAGATTCAGCTCTGGATTGGGCTATCAATTTAGCACCTATTGCAGAACACATTATGTTGGTTCACCGTCGCCCTAAATTCCGGGCAGCCCCAGATAGCATCACAAAAATGGAAGAATTAGAGAAAGAAGGTCTCATCGAACTGATTGTTCCGTATCAATTAGATGGGTTAGATGGCAAAGAGGGGATGCTTAAAAGTGTGCGTGTGAAAACCATGGAAGGAGAAATGCGAAATCTAAAGGCGGATGCTTTGTTATCTTTTTTTGGACTTGCTATGAATCTAGGACCTATTGCGGAATGGGGTCTAAACCTAAACAAACAACATATCGAGGTAGATCCAGGAACCAGCGCCACTTCTACTAAAGGAATTTTTGCAATAGGGGATATTTCCACATATCCTCACAAGCTGAAGCTAATTCTAACCGGCTTTGCAGAGGCCGCACAGGCAGCCCACGCCATTCGATCCTTTATATACCCTGATCAAGTATTTCATTTTGAATATTCTACAACCCAGGGGGTCCCAAAATAGAAATGAATTCTTTTATAAAACAGTTGGAAATTTCTAAAATTTCAGATACCTTCGGTTTATATTTTTTGAGTTTTAAAAACCATCAACGGAGCTTCGCATCATGAAAAGAGGCAAAATCCTAAATCGTTTCTTCGTAAGTTTTTTTGCAATATGTCTTGTTATCGTAGGACTATGGGGATGGAGCTTTTGGCAAGCAAAAGAAACCCTAAAATACTATGTTACTGTTTTTGAAAAATATGGATGCCAAGTGGAGTACGACGTTTTTATTAGCGGATTTCCTCTTCATATTAATCTGAGTGTACCAAATTTGGTAATTAAAGGGGATGGAAAATCTATTTTACACCTTTTAGAGCATTTGACGGGATCTTCTCTTTTAACAGAGGGTTTAAAAAAGATAGTTGATGAAAATACCCATATTATTTTAACAGCCAGTGATATTAAAACGAGGGCGTTCTTTCTGAAGCCGCTTGATCACAAAAGTTCAGCTCATGTGAAATTATCTATTTTCCAATCCAATAAAGAATTGATTAATTTTGATTTGGATGAGGTTCATATAGATTATCAAAATCTAGAAACAACCACTGTCTCCCCAAATAATTTGACCCTTAAAAATGTCACGCTTAACCTCCCTGGTACTGTGAATTTGTCTATGAAAATAGACGAGATTGATTATAAACAAAGCAAGTCTAGATGGAACTTGCGATATAAATTATATCGAGAATTAAATATTAAAAATATATATCTAAAAACAAATCCTGATCTAAAAGAAATAAATATAGATAATCTCAGAATAGATCACTCCATTACCTCAATTACGCCTAGTTGGTCTGACTTGCAAAAGACCTTTATACAAGAAATTATTTTATATAAAGATTTACTAAAAGAGCGTTGCACTATTTTTAGTCGCACGATGCCCCCTATTTCCCCTCTTCTTGAGAAGCTTGAAGAAAACAAGGTAGCGTCTCAAGGGTCCGTAAGCATCAATTTTATTGGAAGCGCTTTACGTATTGACCATACAGCACAGGTTTCTGATGGCCAACCGCAGGCAACAATTACGCTAGATTTAACAAACCCTCAAAAAATATTAGATTATTTAGTAAAACTGGGACTTCTTCACGAGAAATATTCTTTAACTCTTTTGACATTTATTGAGCTAGGAATGAAGAAAAATGAGGAGACCTATCAATTAAATGTGAACATGAAAGAAGGGGAGCTCTATAAAGATGGGGTTAAGTTTTTTGAATATCCAAAAAATATTTGGAATCAAATTCCCCTCTTGGATCCGATATGCGAACACATAGATGGAAAGCCTATTAACGTTTCAGCAGACTATTTATTAAAAGAATATGAACATCTGGAATCATTAGGACGCCCAGGATCGCAGTTTGATTTGGGTCTTGCTTACTTTAAAGAAGGGCGTTTCAATGATGCCTTTAGTTGGTATCAAAAAGCAGCAAATCAAAAAAATCCTTATGCCCTCTATATGATTGGTTTCATGTATTATAGCGGTCAAGGTCGTAGTCGCGATGAAAATAAAGCCCGAGACTATGTTATAGAAGCTATAAAATGTCATCTGGATCTAAAACACATGCGCCCCACCATGACATCAAAGGAATATCTAGAATTTTCCAAAAAAATTTCTGAATCCGTGAAGAAAGGTTAACTACGAAGAGGTCATATCTTTTTATCCTCGGAGAACCATCCTGACGAAAGCCGGGATCCATGGACCCCGACTTCCCAGCTACGCCTTCGGCTATGCCGTGGCGAGTCGTCGGGGTGGTGGTCTTAACGGAAAATACTGTAATTTCATTTAAAAACAGCTTTAAATTTAAAAATGACCAACATATTAAAATCAAAAATTTGGATCATTTATATTTTGATTTTTGCATCAAATATAAACTACGTATCCATGGATATTCACCTTCCTGTTCAGGCCCAAATGGCCAAGGATCTGGGGGCAACTGCTTTTGAAATTCAATCCATTTTCATTATTAGCTTTTTGATGATGACTTTTTTACCCATATTGTGGGGGCCCTTATGTGACACAATTGGAAGGCGTCGTGTCATTTTACTCTCTATGAAAATTTTCCTAGTGGGGCAGTTTTTATCTGTCTTTGCCAAAAATTTTGACTGGCTTGTCACCTTTAGAATTGTTCAAGGCTTGGGAAGCGGTGCTTTATATGCCGGGACACTAACAGTCATTTGTGACTTATATAAAGACAAAGATCGCGCCCGCTATATTGCCCTTTTTGAAATGTGTGGTCCTATTATCTGGACAATTGCACCGATTTTAGGGGCCTATGTGGCCTATTATTTTAACTGGCGCACTAATTTCTTAATTTTATCCGTGATTGGGTTTTTAGCTTATATTTTAATTCATCTTTTTGTTCCTGAAACACTAAAAGAGAAAAAGCCCTTTAAGCTCAATCGCACACAAGGTCACTTGAAATCTCTTTTTAGTGATTATAAATTTTTAATGTATCTTTTTGTCCTAGGATTTGTAGATGGGGGATGGTTAATTTTTATCGTATCTGCCCCTTTCCTGTATGTTGAAACCTTTGGATTAAGCCCCCATGAGTATGTCTATTACCAATCTCTCCCTGTGGTGCTCTATTTTATAGGAATGGCCGCTTATCGATACTTGATTGCCAAATACCCTGTGCGTCGCTTGGTAACCATTGGCGTTCTTGGGTTTATTCCTTATTCTTTAGCCATTTTAATGCTGGCCTTAAATCCGGAATATTTAACCGCAAACTCTCTGTTGGTAATCATGGCCCTGAGTGCTCTGCCAGCTGGCTTAATTAATCCTGGCACTAGTCTTTTAGCCATTAGCCACTCCCCCCCAGCTGCAACGGGCACAACAACATCCATCATTCATACAGGCACAAATCTCATTGGGGGAATTTGTATGCTAATTGCTTCTTACTTCTTCCGAGAAGACGGACTTTCTCTGTTGGTTGGGATCTTTATTACATCTGCAAGTGTTGCCATTGCCTGGGGATTATCTACAAGAAAAAAAGGAGCCTTAAATGAAAGTATCAATACCCTTAAAAATCCTTGAAAATGGGGAGGGGCTCCCAGCCCCGTTTTATGCAACTGCAAATAGTGCAGGCGCTGATCTTTATGCGGCAATTTTGGAAGATGTTATTTTAAAGCCTCTAAAACGGGCTGTTGTTCCATGCGGATTTTCTATGGCCATTCCCCGCGATTTTGAGGCTCAGATCAGATCAAGATCAGGGCTATCGGCTAAAAATGGTGTTGTTGTTCTAAATGCCCCCGGAACGATTGATTCGGATTATCGCGGAGAAATAAAAGCCATTATGATTAACATGGGAACTGAACCCTTTACCATTACACGGGGTATGCGCATTGCCCAAATGGTCATCGCCCCAATTATCCAAGCAACCTGGGATTTAGATTGGCAAGACCACTATGAAACAGTTCACCGCGGCGGAGGATTTGGATCCACAGGGGTTTAGCGTCTAACTATTCATAGACTGAAAGAAATCATCATTGCTTTTGGTGACCTTGAGCTTATCAATCAGGAATTCCATTCCCTCTATGGTGCCCATGGGCCCTAACACACGGCGAAGAACCCAGATTTTAGAGAGAGCGGCTTTATCTAATAACAGCTCTTCCTTACGAGTTCCGGATTTGGTGATGTCAATGGCAGGGAAAATACGCTTATCGGCCAGCTTGCGATCCAAAACAATTTCTGAGTTTCCTGTTCCTTTGAACTCCTCAAAAATAACCTCATCCATTCGGGATCCTGTATCGATCAACGCCGTTGCCAAAATAGTCAAAGACCCGCCGTTTTCAATGTTTCTTGCCGCTCCAAAGAACCTCTTGGGACGCTGAAGGGCATTAGCATCTACACCGCCTGTTAGTACCTTCCCAGAGGACGGTACAACCGTGTTATACGCACGGGCTAAACGGGTAATGGAGTCTAACAAAATCACCACATCTTTTTTCTGCTCAACAAGGCGCTTTGCCTTTTCAATGACCATTTCAGCCACTTGGATATGTCGTGTTGCAGGCTCATCAAACGTTGAGCTCACAACCTCCCCCTTCACAGAGCGTGCCATATCGGTCACCTCTTCAGGACGTTCATCAATTAACAAAACAATCAAATACACTTCAGGGTGATTTGTGGAAATAGCATGGGCCAACTTTTGCAACATCACGGTTTTACCAGTTCTTGGAGGCGCCACAATCAACCCACGCTGTCCCTTACCCAAAGGAGACACAAGGTCAATAACTCGTAACGTTAGGTCACTATCTTTGGAGTTTTCAATTTCCATACCTAGGCGCTCTTCTGGATAAAGTGGCGTTAGGTTGTCAAAGTTGATTCTGTGTCTTACATTTTCTGGCTCAGAAAAGTTGATTTTTTCTGCCTTGGAGAGGGCAAAGTATCTTTCGCCCTCCTTTGGTGCCCGAATTTGTCCCTCGACCACATCCCCCGTTCTAAGGCCAAATCGGCGCACTTGGGAGGGAGACACATATAGATCATCTGGTCCTGGCATATAGTTGGCCTGGGATGACCTTAAAAACCCATATCCGTCCTGTAAAACTTCGATGACCCCTTCGCCATATATGGTTTGATTTTTTTCAGCACATTTTTTCAAAATCCCAAAAATAATATCTTGTTTTCTAAGGGTGCTTGCATTCTCAACTTCAAGCTCTTCAGCTTGCTTTAACAAAGCTTCGGGGGACATGCTTTTTAAGTCTTGTAAATTCATTATTTGGTAATCCTAAAAAATATATCTTTGATTGGAATTTTCACGTGACCTCGTGAAAATTTTGTGGGGTTTCATTAATAACATGGGAAAAGTAGATTTCTTAATTTTTTGCCCGAAAAATTCGGCTGCTACCACCCAATTATTTCTTATCATTGGGTAAATCATAGCATAAAATGCCAGAAAAGCAAACCGTCTAGTTGTGGTTATATCCCCCCCCATATGGGTTGTCAATCTAAAAAAACAAAAGGGATCTTGGAATGTCAGTCATTTATACAGAGATTTTTTCTATTAATATTTTTATATAAAAATACAGTAGAATTAGTATATCCCTGTGGATAAGTGGTATTAAAAAATATAAACAGGATATGCACAGAATTGTTCATATGGAAGTCAGGCAGTTTTTGTTGATACACCAATGACTTCTTTGTTTTTTTGTAAACTATCCACAGACACTTGATAATGATATTCCCCTATTGATAACAGTGAGCAGAAGGGGGGGATTAAAATGAATAGATTTTGGGTTCGTGTGGAAAAGTAAGATTGTCCACAATTTATCCACAGAGCCCTTAGTAGTCAGAAGTGGCAAGCGCTGCTTCGGGTTTTTGGTTGATGTTTTTTTCTGGGGTGGGTGCGCTTGGTGAGTTTAAACTATCGTTTGGTGTGGGAATGCTCATGGTGCACTCTAGGGAGCAATTGGTATCGCTGCATCTGGAAATTTGAGATGGGCCCCCTACAGAGATTTGAGAGCCTTGGTCTGTGGGGTCTTCTTTCTTGGCTATATTGCCCTTAAGGGTGCATGTTGTTTTTGCATTTTGTAAAAGAGTTAGAGAAAAGGCACATTCTTTTTTGTTAGGTGTTTTAAGGGCGTTTATAGGGGAGTCATCTGCAGTAGGAGGAGTATACAGGTTAAGGTCGACATCATTGTCGTTAGATTTGTCTTTCATGGGATAAACACACATAAACATATGCCATGGTTGTTGTGGGCTGGGCGCCATATAACCTATTTTGGAAACATCCTTAAGATTGTCTAGGTCGCTATAAATATAGTTTCCCCCTCCCTGTATTTGCCAAGAAATATCAATAGAATAGCCGTTTGTGTAGCCAGTCGTTTCTATGTAGGAAAGGCCATGATAAGACAGCGGCGGAGAAAAGGGAGTATTTTTAAGCTTTTTATTAATAAGCGCTTTGATGTCTAGTAAGGAGGGGCACCTATACACCTCAGAGGCATATGACTGAGATAAGGTAAAAAAGGATATAAAAGAAAAGAGAGTGAAGATGGGTTTCATTTTAAGTGCATTCCCTGTTGTTTTTTTGTTTATCTATAAACAGTGTAACAAAGTTTTTTAGGGGCGCATCAAAAAAAGC
>CAYOCE010000010.1:0-35329 GCA_964402405.1 uncultured Hyphomicrobiales bacterium
TTATGCTGACCAGGGGGATCATTCATGTGGTCATTTTGAGCAGATGCATTTGCCTAAACAAGCTTTGTGTCCATGTGGCGCTACGCGCCCCACCCTGGGAAGTATTGTAAATACAAGGGTTGTGGAAAAGTGATGCCATGTGGCGCTACGCGCTACACCCTCGAAAACATTGTAAATACAGTAGTTTTGGGAAAATGATGCCGTGTGGCGCTACGCGCCCCACCCCTCGAAAACATTGTAAATACGAGAATTATAGAAAAGTGATGCCATGTGGCGCTACGCGCTACACCCCGGAAAGCATTGTAAATACAAGAATTATACAAAGATGATGCCATGTGGTGCGACTGGCTACACTTAATTTTTTTTCTTGACTCCTTTGCAATTAGAGAACCTTGGGAAAATCAAAACCTTTAACTTGCCAACTTCTTCAGCTGTCCCAAAAACTCTTGAACGCCGGCGATTTGTTGATCTGTATCCGTCCAGGCACGCAGCAGGACCAATCGTTGATCCGGTCGGGGGCGGAGGGTTCCAGAACTTTGTTGAATCAATCCAATCAATCCATCAGGATTGGGGAATTTATTGTCCTTTAGGCCAATCACAACACCCTTTGGTCCTATGTCTATTTTCTCTACGTATACTGATTTCGCAAGATTCTTTAGATGAATGATTTTCAACAGGTTTTCTGTTTCTGGGGGAATTGTCCCAAAGCGGTCTTTCAGCTCTATTTGAAATAAATCAATATCTTCGGTGGTTTTCAAACTTCCCAAACGACGATAGAGACTAAGCCGCAAATTCAAGTCTGACACATAGGATTCAGGGATCATCACAGAAAGACTAATATTGATTTCAGGGGACCATTCTTCAGATTCCTGAGTCAGCCCTCCATCATGTTTTGCAGACTGAACAGCCTCCATCAACATGGATTCATATAGCTCTACGCCGACCTCTTTGATATGACCGGATTGCTGATCTCCCAATAAATTTCCAGCTCCACGAATATCCATATCATGGCTGGCGATAGCAAAACCTGCCCCCAGACGATCCAGGCTCTGCATAACCTCTAGGCGGCGTTGGGCTTTGGAGGTCAACCCTTGTTCTGAGGGTAAGGTGAAATAAGCATATCCCCGTTCTTTTGCACGTCCAACACGGCCCCGCAATTGATACAGCTGGGCGAGTCCGAACTGGTCAGATCGATGAATGATCAAGGTGTTGGCGGTTGGAATATCCAGGCCTGATTCCACGATATTGGTGGAGAGCAAAACATCCAGTTTGCTGCTGGCAAACTGAGTCATAATATCCTCAAGCTCCTTAGTCGGCAATTGACCATGGGCCACCGCCAGGCGCGCTTCAGGAACAATGTCTGTTAATTTTTCCTTCAAAGATCCCAGATCCCTAACCTTAGGGGCTACGTAATATACTTGTCCGCCGCGATTTTTCTCCCGAAGGATCGCTTCCCGAATCATCACCGCATCAAAAGGCATGACAAAAGTCCGAATGGATAGACGATCCATTGGGGGGGTTGCAATTAGACTAAGATCCCGAATGCCCGAGATCGCCATCTGCAGAGTCCTGGGGATGGGGGTTGCTGTAAGGGTTAGAATATGGACATTTTCCTTGAGGGATTTCAGGTATTCTTTTTGTTCCACCCCAAAATGCTGTTCCTCATCAATGACCACAAGACCCAAGTTTTGAAATTTTGTTTTACTGGAAAAAAGGGCATGGGTCGCAATCAAAATCTGGATAGTGCCTTGGGCCAATCCCCTACGGACCTTTTCTGATTCAGTCGCCGTCACCATGCGAGAGAGCTCTGCAACCTTAATTCCAAATCCTTCAAATCGTTTGGTGAAGTTCTGATAATGCTGATGACTCAGCAACGTTGTGGGGGTTAGGATGGCCACTTGCATTCCAGAGGATGCCGCTAGGAAGGCTGCGCGCAGGGCAACCTCTGTTTTGCCAAATCCCACATCTCCGCAAATCAAGCGATCCATGGGGCGCCCTCGTGCCAAATCTGCAATCACATCCTCAATGGCATTTTGCTGATCATCTGTTTCCACATAGGGGAATCGCGCAACGAATTCATCATAAGATCCCTCTACTTTTTGGATGACTTCTCCTTGCTTGAGTTCCCGTTCGGCTGCAATTTTGATTAGCTTATCCGCAATTTCCTTAATGCGTTCTTTGGCGCGGGCTTTGCGTTTTTGCCAGGCCACGCCGCCTAATTTATCAAGGGCAACTTCCCCTTCGGCATTGCCATATTTGGAGAGGATTTCAATATTTTCGACGGGGACAAATAATTTATCTCCGCCCTCATATTTTAATTCCAAAAAGTCATGGTCAAGTCCTGCAATATGCAGCGTTTTCAGTCCTTCATATCGACCGATTCCATGGGCCTGGTGAACCAAGAGGTCCCCAATTTCAAACGAGCTGAGTTCAAGTGCCAGGGATTTATACGTCTTACGTTTTGGAGTGACTTTAAAGAGGGACTCTCCAAATATATCAATTTCCGTGAGCCATTCAAAGGTAGGCAGAGAAAACCCATGGACCATATCCATCAAGGCTACACCCATATATCCTCGTCCCAAATTCAGGGACTGCTGCCACGTGGTGATTTCAGTTGCGGGAATATCTTGATCTTTCAGAGTCTGCAACAAATGATGCACGCCTTCAGCAGTGCTGCTGGATAAGATGTATTGTTTGCTGGAATTTTCCTTCAGATATTTGGCTAGCTTCTCGTAGGGGACACGGCTCAGGCCTTTTTTAGAGGCAATCAGGGGAGGGGTCCGTCCGCCCAAATCTAATCCAGCCCCTTGAAAGGGGTTTAGAGAAATAGAGGGATATTCTGCTGTAATATCCTCCCAATTTTGGTTGGACCAATAAAATAATTCAGGGGGAAGGGGGCGATAAACAAAATCCTCACTCTTGGAATCTTCAGCCAATTGATAGGCTGCAAGTCGTGATTGATAATGATCCGAAATTTGATTTAGAAAGTCACTTATACCTTGATTAAATCCACCTCCAAAAACCAATAGGGGACTTTGAATATAGGATAATAGAGAATCCAGTTTTGGATAGAAAAAAGGCATCCATTGTTCATATCCGGGATAGGGCTCTCCCCTGGAGATTGCCTGTGATAAAGCATCGCGATTAGCCTGCGCCCCAAAAAGCCTGCGGTAGTTGTCTTTGAAGGTTTCAATGGAGTCATCTGTTAAAGATACTTCCCGCCCTGGTAGGATGGTAATGTGATCCACTGTCGAATGACTTAGCTGAGACAAAGGATCAAAGATGCGAATGCTTTCAATGTCATCCCCAAAGAAATCTAATCGATAAGGGTGGTCATGATCCTGGGGAAATAAATCGATGATGCCGCCACGGATGGCGTATTCACCAGGTTCTCGAACGGTTTCAACGCGTCCATATCCATTGGTTGTAAAGTAAGACGTCAAGTCATTCTGGGAAATACTTTGGCCGATTCTTAAATGTTGGGCTGTTTTGGGAAGAAATTCCGCTGGCAACACATATTGTCCCAAGGCTGGAATTGTGGTCAGAACAATTGTTGGAGAATTTTTGTGGGTCTTGAGTTTCAGCAGAGTTTCCAACCGCTTTGCCATAATGGATCCATTTGGAGAAATTCGATCATAGGGCAATGTATCCCATTCAGGAAAAGTCAACACATCTACTGTTGCATGCTTGCTATCCTTCAGATAAAAAGAGAACCCCTGTTGAAATTCCGCCAAAGCAGATTCATCTTTGGCAACAAAAACAGGGGTTTTATTTTGGGGGAGTGCTTGATCCAACAAGGCGAAAAAGGCAAAGGGTTCCATCCCCTGGGGAACGCCATCCAGGGTGTGGGATTGTGACTTTACTAAATCAAAGGGGGGGAGGGAGATAGGTAAATGCTTTGCCATTGTTTAGGTATTCATCCATCTGGTTTGCCGTAAGGACTCCCCCAGAACTATGCCTAAAGAAATTGCCACGTTCAAGGACCTAAATCCCGACTCCATGGGAATTACTATACGATGTTGAATGCCGTTCTCGATTTCCTCAGGAACGCCATCACTTTCGCGACCCACCATGAGCATATCATCCTCATGAAATGGAAACTGATAATAGGGGACAGAGGCTTTGGTACTCAACAGCACCAGGCGTTTGGTGTTCTGAGATTGAAAATCCTCCCACGAGGGATGATACGTAATTGAGGAAAAATCCAGATAATCCATCCCCGCGCGTTTTAGTTTTCGATCACTAATCCCAAATCCGCAAGGTTCAACAATATGAACATTCACCTTAAAGCATGCCGCCATACGCAAGATGGTGCCTGCATTTTGGGGGATTTCGGGCTGATAGAGAACGATGTTCATTTAGATTTCTTTTATATGACGAGACAAAGAGAGCAGATTACACATTAAATCTAAAATGAAAAATGTCTCCGTCTTTGACTAAATAATCGCGTCCTTCAAGACGGAGTTTGCCAGCTTCTTTGGCGCCGGCTTCCCCGTTATAGGTGACATAATCATTGTAGGCAATGGTTTCTGCCGTAATGAATCCCCGTTCAAAATCGGAGTGAATACAGCCAGCTGCATTGGGGGCGGTGGATCCTTGATCGGTCGTCCAGGCGTGGGCCTCCTTTGGACCTACGGTGAAGAACGTAATCAAATCCAGCAACCCATAGCCTGCCTGGATAATGGAATCGAGGCCCGTGTGATCCAGGCCCAACGTTTCCAAGAATTCTTTCTGTTCTTCTTTTGATTCAAGCGCGGCAATTTCCGCTTCAATGGCAGCTGAAATCACCACCGCGCGGGCGCCTTCTTTTTGAACCACTTCCTCAACCTTTTTCGTCCAGGCATTTCCTGTGGCGGCCTCGTCTTCTCCTACATTCAATGCATAGAGCATGGGCTTTGCCGTCAGCAGATTTAAGTCCTGGAATAGGGGCAGCTCTTCAGGAGTTGGTTTAAATGTACGGGCGGGATTTCCAGCCTCTAGAATCGGTAGAACCTTTTTAATTACATCCAACTGGGCCTGGGCGGCTTTGTCATTTCCCTTGGCCTTTTTTTCCACGGCGATGGCACGCTTTTCCAGGCTTTCTAAATCGGCAATCATCAATTCTGTTTCGATAATTTCCTTATCCCGCAACGGATCAATGCTATCCTCCACATGGGTGATATCGCTATTTTCAAAGCACCGGAGGACATGAACGATGGCGTGTACACTACGAATATGCCCCAGGAACTGGTTACCCAGGCCTTCGCCTTTGCTGGCCCCCTTCACGAGCCCGGCAATATCCACAAACTCTAGCTGCGTGGGAATGATCTTCTGGGATTTAGCAATCGCGGCGATTTTATCCAACCGTGGATCCGGCACAGACACCCGCCCCAGGTTGGGTTCAATGGTACAAAACGGATAATTTGCGGCTTCAGCCGCTGCTGTTTTGGTTAGTGCATTAAACAAAGTTGACTTGCCCACGTTGGGGAGCCCTACAATTCCACAATTAAATCCCATTTATATTCCTCAATCTTTTGAAATTAAGGATTAACTTTAAAACATGGATCGCATGAATGCAAGAAGTCTGTTTGCCTTGCACTCTCTACTTTCCCATGCTAAAAACGTATCTACCTACAACTAAGGAGCCTTCATTGAAACTTGCCCCCTATCAAATATCTGATTTTTTTAAAACAGGAGCACCCCCTAAAGTTACGTCTTTATTGATCCATGGGGAGGATGAATTTTATATTTCCCAAAAGCGGAAGGAGTTTTTGAAGGGATATTTCAAAGGCAAACCCTATCAACTAATTCCTGTAGAATCCAAAAAAATCCAAAGTACGCCTTCGTTGTTAAATGATACGATCCATACTCGGGATCTTTTCCAAACAGACGTGCGGGTGTTGGTCATAAAGTCAGCGACAGATGGAATTGGGGCTTTGTTAAAGGAGTTTCTAAAGACGGCCATAGATACAGATTTTTTCATCGTAGAGGCAGATTATTTAAATGCCAAATCAACCCTACGAGCCTTTTATGAAAAGGATCCAGCTTGTGTGGCGATTTCGTGTTATAAACCTGAATTAAAGGATCTGACCGCCCATATTCAAACAACCGTCAAGAATGCAGGCAAAGAGATCAGCACCTCTACCTGTCAAATGCTGGCAGCAAAATTATTAGATGAACCCAGTGTACTAGATTCCGAGCTTGAAAAAATAATCACCTATGTGGGGGGCAAGAAAACCATTGAGGACGCAGATATCCAGGCTATTGTAGCCAGTGATCCTTTGGGCAGTATGGATAGAATCTTTCAGGCCATTTATCAGAACTCCCCCAAGCTGCTGGTGGAAAATTTGACATCTCTTTATGCTGATGGTATTCCCCCTGTGGCCATTATCAGATATGCCCTGGGGCAATTGATGCGATTCCACGAGGCCCTGGCGTATGAAAGAGGAGGTGCCTCCCTTGCGGATAGTTTCTTCAAACTTTCTCCCCCTGTTTTGCCTTTTCAGCAGAAGGATTTTCAGAACCAACTACGAGGCTGGACAGAGGAATCCTTATCCAAAAGCATTCAAAAACTTATAGAGACTGAGAAAGAGGCAAAGTTAAACCATACTTTGGGAGAGCTGCTCTGTGAGAGGGCTTTGCTGCAAGTGATGAAGGGGTGCACATCACCTGTCGCCCCAAACTAGTGCAACCCACTTCATTATTCCGATAATAAACTTTATCGGAATAATGAGGTAGATAGGTAAAATAGGAGAGTGCTAGAAAAAATCCTAACACTCTTCCTTTTTTTATTTATTCAATTTCTTTCTTTTTACTTGAGCAGATTTTTTATTGCTAACAAAATCAGGGTTATCTGTCCTTATTGTTGGGGGGACTTTAATCCCATTTCTTTTTAAGGTGCTTTTTAAAAGGCAAAACAATAGATGATTGGGGGAAATAAAATCTCCCTTTTTTACATCTATAGAAGCAGACGTAGCACTTAGACCACTTCCTTGTTGATATTGGATATTCACGTATTCACCCTCTCCAGCGTCTCCTTCAATATCTAACCTTAAAGAGCTATCAAAACTACGGTCTGGATAAAAAGAGGCTTTTTTATACTTGGTTCCTGGAACAAAAAATAAGTATTTTCCTTTTTCTGTAAGTCTTCTTTTTTTAACGGTATATTCTGTATTGCTAGAGGTGCCTGAATGGGCATTTACTATCATCATAATAGCTGTAAACAAGCGACCATCTTTAAAATTTTGAGCTTTTGTTCCAAAAAGCTTTTCATCTAAAGTTTTAGTTTCAGGTATATCTAAGGCAGAAACTACCCCACGTCTCTCAGTGGCGGGCCGTGATGGTCCAACAAGATCATCATCCATAGATGAAGCCTCTCCCCCATAAAGAGTCATAGCTATAAAAAATCCAAATTTAAATAAGTGTAATGAGCGTTGTTTAGTCATGATATTTTCCTTTTTATGTTAAAGTTATATTTCCTTACTTAAGCGAAAAAAAGAGACGGCAGGTTTTTCTGCCGTCTTAATTACTTGCTTGAGTTACTGAAGGCATCAGCCCCTATCATCTGATAGAGGCTCAAAACCAGGCACAGCAGAGTTTTGAGCCACCTAAAACGATCCCCATTTGACCGCTTCGCTTTACGAATACTAAGTTTCCTTTAGGCTACTCGTTATTCGTAAGATCACCTTACCTAGGAAATATACAGAAATATATTCGTGGAAACTGCTGACAGTATCTAACTTACGAAGAAACTACGTATATATGTAAAAATACCTTGTTAAAAAATCTATTTTGGGGCAAGTTATACGTATTCTTTAGCTGATTGTAGGAAAGCTACTCCGTCAAAATGACCCAAAATAGAACCATTGATACCATTCAAGAGATCTATCTTAGCCATCTTAACACCCTAAATGGCATTAAATTTACGAGACGTGAAATGGATGTTATGGCGTGCACGCTTAGTGGCAAATCCTCCAAGGCGATTGCGGATATCCTGGATATTTCCTTTAGAACCGTGGAAACACATATATATCGCGTGATGCAAAAATTGAAGTACTCTTCTAGGGAAGAATTAATTCAATTTATAGAGAGATCTGGACATTTTTCTCTGGTTCATACCTATTATAGGCATCTCCTAAAACAGCATGTCTTTGAAAAAGGAATTCATAAGCTTTCTGAGGAAATTAGAAAGAAAAATTTCTCCTGCACTATTAGTTACTGGAAATCAAAAGAGACGCCCGGAGATTTAATTGAATATCTAGAAAAAGATTTAACACGCGCAAGCATTAAAGCATCCATAGATATTAAGAAAGACAAGATTCATATTAAAGATCTCGAGCAAGATTTTTCTTCTCCGTCTTTAAAAGTTTATATCGGCTCAAGAGAGACAATAGAAAAAGTTTACAATACTTTTAAAAAACAGGAAGATTTTTCCCAAGAAAACAAAGTTAATTCAAATATGGTTTTTGTCTCATTAGAAGAAAGTCTTTCCTATCCTCAATGTATTAATTACGGGAATTCCAAAAGCTACCATGATTTTTTCATTAATCTCCTTAGTTTTATCCTTCCCAATGTTAAAATAATGGAGATTTTCAAGGAGCTCTCAGCATCAGATAGTATCAACACAAGCGATGTTCCAGAAGATTTTCCTCAAGCAAATTTGACCCAAGAAAAATTATTAGCAAAAAAAATAAGCGATCTTCCCAAAAAAATAAAAACTTATAGTTTTTTACCTAAAAATAAGAAAAGTATTTTTATGGTTTTTTCTGCAGTTGCAGCATTATTTTTATTAATTATCTTGTCAAATTTAAAAATATATTCTAAATTTGATAGTTCTATTAGATCAGATCTACCTATGCCGAAAGAAACTATTCTCTTAAAGAGGGCCCAATTATTACGAGAAATAACAAAAAAATTAGAAGGAGATCAAATAGAAATTGTAGCTCTTGTTGGGATAGGGGGAGCCGGAAAAACAACGCTTTCACGCCAATATGCTTCTTCCCAAAAAATATCTTTGGTATGGGAGATTAACGCTGAATCAAAAACGAGCCTTGCAAACTCATTTAAAAATTTAGCCTATGCTCTGGCTAAGACAGATGAACAAAAAAAAGAATTGGATTTTATCCAGGAAATACAAAACTCCGAAGGAAAGCAGCTAATAGGCTTTATTCAAAATCGCTTAAAAGAGATGCAAAATTGGTTGTTGATTTATGATAACGTGGAAACCCTCTCGGATATTAAAGATTATTTACCGCATGATCCTAAGGTATGGGGTGTAGGAAAGATTATTTTAACCACCAGAAATGAAAATATTAAAAATACGAGCACTATAAATTCAGAAAATGTGATTTACATAAATGAATTAGATAAAGATGAAAAATTATCTTTATTTTCAAAAATATTTTATAATGTTGACTATCACGAACTAACAAAAGAACAGAAAGAAAAGATAGTTTCTTTCTTAGAAAATATCCCATCATTTCCTTTAGATATTTCCACAGCTGCCTATTACATAAAAAATACAGACATTACGTATGATGAATATTTAGAAAGAATCAAGGAATCTAGCGTCCATTTTGGAGAAGCTCAAGAAAGGCTTTTACAGGAAATGAGTGATTATACAAATACGCGCTATGGCATAATCACTGTTTCTCTACAGCAATTAATAAAAGAAAACCCTGAATTTAAAGAGATTTTATTTTGGATTTGTATGTTGGACTCTCAAAAGATTTCCAAAACTTTATTAGAGTTTTCTAAAGATCATTTAGTTGTTGATGATTTTATACGTCAATTAAAAAAACATTCTCTGATCACAAGTGAGTCCCTTGGGTCGCAAGAATCCAATTTTAAAACTTTTTCTTTACATCGTTCAACCCAGGCAATTGGTCTTGCCTTTTTGTTGAAAATATTAACGGAGAAAGAAAAAGAAGCTTTTCTTCAGCATTTAGTTCTAACCTTAAAATCCTTGCAGGAACAGTCTTTAGAAGAAAACTGTGCCCATATTTCTGGGATCATTTCTCATTTAGAGGCTTTAAAAGGTAACATAAAAAATAGCAAAATACTGGCACGACAACAGTCAAAGTTCCTTGGGGAAATTTTGTTAATATTAGGACATGCCAATTTTAAATGCACCGGCAATTCAGTGATGGCAAAAGAATATTTTCTACAGGGTTTAAATATTAATAAATCATCTTCTTATGTATCAGATAAAGCTCTTGCTACGGTATTCAAAGATTTAGGGGGGATCTATGCCTATTCAGGCTCTCTTCAACAAGGGCTAGACTATTTTAAGAAAAGCATAGAATTATGTAAAAAAATAAAAAATTCGGAAATCCTGATTGCTGCAAATTTTGATTTTATGGGCGTTGCCTATTCCCAAAAAAATAATTTTAAGGAAGCCAAAGCTTGCTTTGAAAAAGGATTAGAGGCACTTAAAAAAGCAGATCCTCAAAAAAGAAAATGGATAGAGGCCTTAATATACAAGCATCTTGCATGGCTTTATAGTAAAACATACTTGGGAAGAAAAGAAGCCTATGAAGCTGAGAAATTTGACCTTAAGGCTTTGGATCTAATCGGTGCCTCCCATTCTTTTTATGATAATCGAATGAAATATAAAGGGCAAAAATCTCAAGAAAAACTTTTATATGAGGCTGTTAGACATAAAGAAGGCTTGGGGTATGTCTATTGCAGATTAGGAAAATATAAAGAAGCAAAAAAAGTATTCGAGGATGCAGAATATATTATGAATCATCTGATCAGTGATTATTCCCATCATAGCATGAAAAGACATATAGCTCTCGGAATGGGGGAGATTCTATTGCGAGAGGGAAAATTGAAGGAAGCTGAAAATAAATTGGCGGAAGCTATTCAAATTTCAGATAAGCTTTTTGGTCTCAACTGTAGTTTTCAAATTGAAAAAGCTTATATAGTAGAGGCAAAAATAAGACAAGATAAATTAGAGGAAGCCTATCAAGACTGCCTCAGCCTTTTCAAATTAGAAAAAAGAATAACTCATCCCTATTCAAATTTGATGTATTTAACCAGCCTTTATCATGCGGCTATCATCAAATATAAACAAGGAGACTTCAAAAAGTCTTCCGAGCATTTTTCTAACTTTTTCAAACAAATAAAACTATTCTGTAAGGGCTTTTTGGATGACAATGAATACAAATCATTGGAAGCAAAGGGGGTATTTGAGGAAGTTTTGCCTAGTGAAATGTCCTCAAGAAATAGCCTCAAAAAATATTTGAATCACAGCATAGAAATTTTTTCCGCTATATATGGGAAATCTCATCCTTTTGTAACAGATTATGTCATCCAAAACTAATTGTAACAAAATGCAATAAACCTTGAATTTCTTATACCCCATAAATTCTTTATGGTGAAAATAGGAATAAACTAATAAAGGTTACCAAATATGTGGCAAAAAACAATTTCGCAAGTAGTTAGCTGTAGTGGCGTCGGCGTCCATACGGGGGAGAGGATATCGCTCACCCTCAGGCCATCTGCTAAGAATTCTGGTATTTCCTTTATACGCACAGATGTAACTCATAAAAATAATGTAGTTCCCGCTAAATGGAATTATGTGGTTGATACGCATCACTCAACGACCATCGGCAACAAAGACAGTATTACTGTTGGTACAGTTGAACACGTAATGGCGGCCCTTCATGCTCAAGGCGTTAATAACGTTATTGTGGAGCTCTCGGGGCCTGAAGTTCCCATCATGGATGGTAGTGCTGCTCCTTTCATTTTCCTAATTGAATGTGCAGGCATCGTAACACAAAATGCACAGCGCGAAATTCTTCATATATTAAATCAAGTCGAAGTTTCCTTAGGGGATGGCCGTTATATTGGTATTATGCCATCAGATGGTTTCTCTTTATCTTTAGATCATGATTTTAAAGGGCGATGCGGCCGTTCTGTTGAGCATTATGAAATGCACGACTTAGAGGGAAACTTCAAGGCAGAGCTTGCCCGTGCCCGAACCTTTGGTTTTTATGAAGATGCTCAAAAACTATGGTCATCTGGCCTTGCAAAGGGCGGATCTCTAAGTAATGCTGTTGTGATCTCAGAAGATGGGGTAATGAATCCTGAGGGGCTTCGCTATGATAATGAATGTGTCAGGCACAAAGCCTTGGATGTAATTGGGGATCTGTATTTGGCAGGGCATCCAATTCAAGGGGCCGTTTATGGGAAGAATGTGGGACATTGTTTAAATAACAAACTTTTACAGGCTATTTTTGAAAAAAAAGATGCTTGGACTTTGACCTACTCCCCCTCCCCTGAGTATTTCCAGGAAAATCGCCCTATGATAGCAGCTGCTAGGGTTATTCATTCAGCTATTTAGTCCATGCTCATACAAAGGAATTGCCTCTAGAACTCGGTGAACGTAAGACCTGGTTTCCTCAAAGGGGATCATTTCAATCCAATCAATTGTGTCTACCTCTTCCTTTCTAGGATCTCCAAATTCTTTGATCCATTTTCTTATACGTCCCTCCCCCGCATTATAGCTAGCAATAGCTAAAACGATGTCCCCATTAAACCTATCAAGTAATTTTGATAGAAATTCAGTACCAATCAAGGCGTTTTTATCCGGTTTTCTGGTCAAATCATCCTCATGGTAGTGAATCTTCATCTTCTTGGCGATCTCTTTAGCAACGGCTGGCATTAACTGCATTAACCCCTTGGCGCCTGCAGGGCTGATCGCCTGCTCATCAAATCCGCTTTCTTGACGAATGATTGAATGAAAAAGAGCAGAAGTTAATTTTTCATTATAATCTTTTTTCTTAAAAAGGTTTTCTCTTCTTGGGTAAGCTTCATGAAATAATAAAGTCCTATTTTTACCTGCCATTTTTGACATTAAAACTAAATGGCGGGGAGAGACTTTTTTAATGATTTTCAAAAGCTCTTCTTGAGCAGAAAGTGTACTGACCATTCCTGAGAGATGGGTTAAGAACAATATCTTATCTTGTTCACATCCATAGGCATTCAATAAATGAAGCAGAGCAAAATGTTCAATGATTTCTGGTTGGTCCAATTTTTCCCATGAGGTATATTCGGAACTCTCTTTCAATACAGGATGTTTTTCATGCCCTAAAATCTTTCTGGACTCTTGGCCATAGAAAGTTCCCCCATGATGGGCGCTGATTAAATACCAATAAATGGCTCCCTCATGATCATTTTTTGCATCTAAAGTTCTTCCACACCAATAAGCTGCCTTCGCTTGACTAATAGGCGTTTTGGCTATTTCATAAAAAGTCTTAAAATGCTTCAGTGCTTGATCTGGTTTGCCTAGCTTTCGCAAGGAAATCCACCCTGCTAGAAAATACGCATCAGCTGCAGCAGTGCCTTCTTTTAAATCATTATCCTTTAAGAGCGCATAGGCCACCTTGTAAAGATTTTTCTGACAAGCTTCCCGAGCAAGACGCACCCTCGCTGACATCCATTTTTTATCATGAATTTCAGTCATTTGTTGACTAATTGCATATTGCATAAGAATAGTCGCTTTGTGAATATTACCATTTTTTAAATGTGCCTGAATCCGATGAAAAACGATTAAGGGATGGTCTCGCAAGTCTTTTCGTATCTGATTTAAAAGACGACTAGGAATCGAGGAGTTTTCAATCATCGTAAGGACCGCTTTAATTACTTTTTTATAGTCATTACTTGCATACTTCATCATACGCTTTAGCATGTCACTTTTAGATTTTATACCAAATAACATCAGTCGTTTATGGTGATCTTCCCTTGTAATGTATTTCGCATACTTTTTCAGAAACCCAGCCTCTGCTGTATCGCTATAAAAAATCCTTGTTTGCCAATAAATAGGAATCAGTTCACGGGCTTTTTGGGATTGGTTTTGCCTCTCTAAAACTTTAATATGAAAGGCCGCCGCTTCCCCGCTTAGGGGTGGTGACAGATCAAACCATTCCAATACGTCCCTGTCTTCTTTACTGAGCATAGCTACTTTCTCCCCACGCTCTTGGATACGCTTAAGGCTTGGCCAATTTTTATGAGTTTTTAGAAAATCAATAAATTGATTTAAAGGATATGGATATTCTGGTTTCTGTAATGTCTTCCATAAAAAAAATCTCCGAATAAGAGGACACGTGTCTGGAGGAATCCCTTTAGAGACCGACCCTTTTTTAATGTTTAAAATATAATCCCCACAGGACTTGAGTTCCTGAATAATAGCTATCTTGTCAGCATATCCGGGTAAAATACACCCTATGCTCCATAAGCATACCCAAAAAAATACTCTAGTTTTTATCATTGAAAACCCTAATATCCATTTGTGGGAAGGGCATGACAATTCCTTCAAGGTCAAAGCGCTGTTTAATTCTTAGATTTAGTTCGCGCCTAACTTTCCATTGCTCCATGGGCAAAACTTTCAATCTTGCTTTAATTGAAATTGAAAAATCAGTAAATTTATCAACTCCCATAATCTCAATGGGGCTAAGAATTGATTTCTTGAATTTTGGATCATCCATTAGATCTTGGCCTACTTTTGTCATCACCTGCATGGTTTTTATCAAATCTGAATTATAGGCAACCCCAATTTCCAGCATAGCATAGGCAAACTCACTGGTATTATTACTCACGAGTGTAAGTTTACTATAGGGCATGGAATGTAAAATACCGTCATCACTGCGCCACGAGACACTCCGTAAGGTTAAGGCTTCGATAGTGCCTCCTTTATCGCTGATGGTGACGTTTTGTCCAATATCTAGGGTATTGTCTATGATCAAGAAGAACCCTCTGGCAATATCTTCGATTAGATCTTTAGCCCCAAAACCAATTACCAGGATGAGGATCCCAAATGAAGATAAAATAAATCCGCTCGTTACCCCAAAAGTAAGGAAAACCATTACCACAACAGGAATCCAAAGTAATGGAGTAAAATAACTTGCCATAAGCAATAAAGCATACAGACGGCTATTATCCCTTAGATGAATGGGGACAGTTGTTCTTTGGGTAATAATGCGCTTGATAGAAAAGTTCACGAAAGTTTGTATTTTATGAGTTACAAAGATAATAAACCCAACGATTAAGCATTTTTCTATGATAAAGAGGCCAATCAAAGATAAAATCTCAAGAACCTTTTCGTAATTCCAAAACGATAATATAATGATTGAGACAATTCCGATATTAAGGATATTAAAGGCCACTTGTGTATAATTCTGAACATTCTGCTTACCAAAAAATTGGATAAACTTTTTGGAAAAAACGGTTTCTACAAATGCTTGGATATATTTTGAAGCCTTCCCTCCCCAATTCTTATGGAGCAATAAACAAATAGAAATAGTTGTAAGGGATAAAAAAGAATCAAAAATAGCACCATCAACAAATCTTAAAATTTCTCCCATATATAAAAAAAACGTCAAAACAGCACATAAATTTGCAAGGCGATAAGTAAATTTTGGGTTCAGAGTTAAGCCATAAAATTTAATGGGGGCAACTATATCTTTTTTTCGATTGCTAATAATAAATAGAATAATGGAAAGAGCATAAAAACCAACCAATCCATCCATTAAAATCGTTGTAATTTCAGCATAAATAGGACCCCACACGTCAAAAGGCATTGCGATTTTTAAGACTGTTACAATATAAGGAATACACCCCACCAAAGAAATTAAGGAAAAAATAAGGAAATATCCCACATGGAGAACAAGGACCTGACCTTTTTTAGACTGAGGAATATCCTCTTTGAAGTTTAATTTTTTATGTATAAATAAATCAATTCCTAAAAATAATTTAGTAAAAAACCTAATTACAATTGTCAAAATCATAATTATAAAAAGAGATTCAAGTAATTTGTTTGTTACAAAGTTATTAACAAAAAAAGATCTAAGAATCCCAAAGGCAGAAATATTAAGAGTCAAACAAAAAACAATATATCTAATAATTTTATATTCTGATATTTTTACTGATCCATCTGAATTCTCTGATAAAACCCCTTTTTTCTGAAACAAAAAACAGATAAAACCAATAAAAAATGTTATAAGAATTACAAAAAATGGGCTAAAAAACTCAATAAGCATGGAATTTTTTTCAACATGCTCATGCCTGTATTCTAGAAACTCTTTGGCCCTTTCTATTCCCTGTTTTAATGTCTTTTCAATATATGAATTTATTTTGGTAATATTAACCTTGCCAATTTTATCTATTTTTTCAGTAGGAATTTGCACATTAGGGTTTAGCAGCTCTAAAGGGTTCGAAATTTGTAATAAAGCTGCTGCATCACAAGTAGGAAAGCTCATGCCCAGAAAAATCATGAGAAAGAGAAAGGAAAGATCTAGCTTAAAAGATATAAATTTCATGGCTTACTCCGGGTATTATATGGACCAAAATTTTTCCCATACGACATATGGTACCAAGAGATTTTAGAAAGAACAACCATTGATTCAGGAAGGTACGATATTACTTTTGACACGCCTAAAAAAGAACTTGCTTAAACCACGCAACGACGTAACAATAATTTAGGGAGGGGTCAGTTGCGCACGCAAGCTCCAGAGAAATTTATAAATAATAAATGAATGGTATCATGATGAAAAAACACGTAGTTCTAACGGCTATTATTCTCATAAATTTTGCTTCATCCTTTTGTGTTGCAGAGGCGCACAGGTCAAAAGCTGTCCATAAGTCAAAAACTTCACATG
Organism: uncultured Hyphomicrobiales bacterium; assembly: GCA_964402405.1. GTDB lineage: Bacteria > Pseudomonadota > Alphaproteobacteria > UBA7879 > UBA7879 > CAYOCE01. Next base: position 16,641 of record CAYOCE010000010.1, read on the forward strand.
TTAAAAACATTAAAAAGCCTACCTGCCCCGTATTATCAGCTACTGAAAAAGCCGAGGCCTATAATATACTGCTGCCAGATTTAATTAAAATTGATAATGATAGAATTAATACTTTAACCACGCAAGTTTATAGCATGAAGGATGCCAACATCTTTGCCATAGAATTTGCTACCTATTGGCTTTATGCAACTTCTCGTACGTATGTTAACTCAGAAGGGGCTCGCCCCGATCTTCGTGAAGATGTCAAAACAGCTATTGAACGATTTCAGGGACTTCTTTGTCCGAATCGTCCTTTGTCATGCTCTAAAGATTTTTCTCCTCTGCGGTTTAAGGAAGTTTCTATGCAAATGCTTCCTGCAACTATGCATAACTTTGAAATGCGCATTGAATTGTTTAAGAGATTTATTAAAAACTATCCCCAGTATAAGGCTATTGCCGTAAAAAATGCGGGAACTTGGGTGCATATTATTGAGGCACATATTACAAAGCTAAAAGTCTTAGATGAGGAAAACTTCACCTCCACCATTAAAGAGCTTAATGATCTGGTTAAGCAACTTGAAGAACTGTGTGATTGTACCGCATAGATTCATTTGACCTGGGCACCTTATCTGAGGTGTAGCCAGTCGCGCCACATGGTATCATTTTCCAAAAACCCTTGTATTTACAATGTTTTCGAGGGTGTAGCGCGTAGCGCCACATGGCATCACTTTTTCATAATCCTTTTATTTACAATCCTTTTATTTACAATCCTTTCGAGGGTGTAGCGCGTAGCGCCACATGGCATCATTTTTCTATAATCTCTGTATTTACAATACTTCTCAGGGTGGGGCGCGTAGCGCCACATGGCATCAATTCTCTTCAAAATTCAAAACATCAAGTTTTTCATGAAATTATTCTGTGAAAAATCAAAAACTTCCTTGCTTAAAATAGGAAAGAGGTTAACCTAATTATAGGGGAGTTAAGCACACTGCATACACTCCAAAAAAACTTATAAACTTTAAAGGGATATTATCATGCTAAAAAAATACGTCGTTCTATCAACTTTTGTTCTCACAAGCCTTGTTCTTGCTACCAGCGATTCCCATGCAAAGCGAGCATGCCCCGTATTATCAGTACAGGAGAAAATCGAGGCCTATAATGAACTGTTGCCTGATCTACTTATGGTGGCAACTGATCGAGTCACCGCTTTGGAGCAGGAGATTAAAGCGATCCCGGATGCCAATACTTTTGCTGCCGAGTTTGCGATGAATTGGCTTTTTGTCATTTCCCATACTGTGAAGGACTCAGAAGGGGTTCGTCCTGATCTTCATAATAGTCTTAGTGACCTTAAGAATCGATTTAAGGCATTAGGATGTCATAATGCTTCTTCAGAATGCTCTGAAGACTTTAACCATCAAAGATTTTCGGAAGTTTCTGTTCAAATGTTCCCTGCTGTTTTAAGCAATTTGCAAATGCGTATTGATGTACTGAAGAAATTTGTTAAAACCCATCCTAAACATAAAGCTGTTGCCGTAAAAAATGCGACTATTTGGGCCGGATTTATTGAATCACACATTCAAAGGCTAAAAACCTTGGATCAAAAATATTTTGCAGCGCACATTAAAAAACTAGAGCACATGCTTAAAGAATTTAAGCGATTAATGACTTGTTCGATATAAGGCAGCCATTTTTAAGTTCAACAATATCTTTCTTCATGGGCAAGTTTTTTTAGTGATTTTCTAAAAAATCTTGCCTTTATTTTTTTTAAATTTTATCTCAAATATATATTTAGTAATTAGAAATTTGATCTTGCTGAAAATTTTTACTTTAAAGACAAATTTCTATGCGAACCTCTGTAAAATAAAGATATTTTTAGTTTGACATTAAGTTTTTTTTAAGGAAAATGTCCTCCACGCTCAACAAATTATTTTTATAGGAGGATTTCAAAATGAGCAAATTTTCACGTTACTATACTATTCTTATTGGCTTTTTATCTTTTTTATCAATTTCCATAGGTGCTGCGGATTGCCCTCATTGCGATGGGCATGATTGTTTAGCTACAAGACAAGCTGTCCTGGAGAGAGGAGGAGGAGCGAGTGGAAAATGGATTGATGCCGTTACTCCAAAGAGAAATTGGAAGTGCACAGAAGTCGAAGACTTAGGTGCCCCAGATCAACAGTGTGAAATGTGTGAACGAGAATACGTAAGATTCGTTCATCGAATGAAGCATGGAAATTTTGGAACATTAGATGTGGGTTGTATTTGTGCAGGATATATGGATGGGTCAATTGATACCATGAGGGCAATAGAACGCAACATAGAAATTGCCCAAGGAAGACAAGGAGCTCTTGAAAATCGACTCCAAAGAAGGCGAAATTTTCCAACTCTCAAAGGATGGAAAAAATCAAAGAAAGGTAATCCATATATCAAGAAAGATGGTCAGATAATTACAATCTTCCCTAAGAAAAATCGAGATGAAGAGCTCACAGGAGGATATGGCGTAACCATAAGCCAAGCAGAAGAGAGTGGTGTAGGAGGAAGCAGAGGTAATAGCGTATTTTTACCAGAAGAACGTGGAGAAGAATACCCTACTGTGAATGATGCCAAATTAGGTGCTTTTGATTTTCTGTTTCCTCGCATTATTAGATTTGATGACTAGAAGAAAGATACTTAATCTAAATCTTTACAATGTTTCTTTGGATGGAGAATGGATTGTGTTCAATCTCCATCCTTTTTTATAGGGACCTATTAGAAACCTAATTCCCCCTAGACGCCCTCCCTCAAAACCGTGTATAGTGCCCGTGTCGTTAGTTAACCACCTCTTTTTAAAGGAGACTTACTATGAAGCAATCAATTATTCTAATCCAAAACGCCTTTAAGACCAAAGCCATGCACTTTGCCATGGGGATTGGTTTGTTATTTCTATGCTCACAGATGGCGATCCCGTTGGAACCCGTTCCTATTACCCTTCAAACCATTGCCGTGATGTTCATTGGCCTTACGTATTCTCGGCAAATGGCTGTTTCAACCCTGGCAGGATACCTAAGCCTCGGGGCAATGGGTTTTCCTGTATTTTCTAACTTTACGGGAGGATTGCCTGTATTAATGGGGCCCAAGGCTGGATACTTTTTTGGATGGGTGTTGACTGTCTACGTGATGGCCAGCCTCCGGGAGAAGTATAATAAAGATTCTGCGACCTTTTACATGATCCTTTCTACCATTGGAACGGTGATTTATATGGGGCTGGGGGTTCTCTGGCTTTCTAAGTTTGTAGGTTTTGACAAGGCGCTTGCTTTGGGCCTCTATCCCTTTATCATTCCCGGTACCCTAAAGGCCGTCTTCTTAAGTGGGGCGCTTTATGGATATAAAAGGTGGAAGAAGTCTTAGACTAATCAAAAGCCGTCATCCCAGGCAAGTGAGTTTACGAACGCAGACCTGGGACCCAACACAAATGGGATGGCGCACCTGTCCACCGAAGCCTTGGCGAAGGTGGAGCCATCACTGTATAAGATGAGGACTTCCGCCGTCGCTAAAGCTATGGCGGACAAGACGTCCTCCCATAATCCCTGGGTTCCGGCTCTCGCTCGCTTCGCTCACGGGCCGGAATGACGGTAAAAAAGCTAAAGCTCACTTGCCTGGGATGACGGGTTTTAACTTTTTATGAGATGATCAGATGACTACGCCAACAGCAAGATAGCGTTCTCTGGTTTCCAATACAGATACACTTGGTCATCCCAGGTGATATCTTGCTGATCCAGACGCATCAGATTGGGCAACATGGCCTGGATTATTTTTCCTGAGGGGATTTTTACATGGTACATGGAAACATCTCCCAGGTACCCAATATCTGTGACAATCCCTTTGATGCAGTTATACTCTGATTTTAAGGGTTTTGTGGAAAGTCCTACCTTTTCAGGGCGAATGGCAATGCTTGCCTGTGCCCCGATAGGAGCCCCTGCTGCGTGGGTTACATAAATTTCTTGATCTAGATCATCACACCTGACCCTAACATGATCACTGGCTTCCTCGGAAATAATCCCTTCAAACATGTTCATAATCCCGATAAAATTAGCTACATAGTGGCTGTTGGGAAATTCATAAATCTCACTGGGAGTTCCGATTTGCCGAATATGCCCCTCCTCCATGATGCTCAGCCTTGTGGACATGGTCATAGCTTCTTCTTGATCATGGGTCACCAGGATAAAGGTTACTCCCACGCTTTCCTGAATATTAACCAATTCAAATTGGGTGCTTTCTCGCAGCTGTTTATCCAGAGCTGCCAAGGGTTCATCCAACAGCAATAGTTTGGGCCGTTTTGCCAAGGACCTGGCAAGGGCAACCCGTTGTCGCTGCCCCCCTGATAGTTGCTGAGGCTTACGATCCTTAAAGTTCTCCATATGAACCAATTTTAACAAAGCCTGGACCCGCTTTTGAATATTTTTTTCCGAGCATTTCTCTTGGCGCAACCCAAAAGCAACATTTTCCCCAACTGTCATATGGGGAAATAAGGCATAAGACTGAAACATCATATTAACAGGACGCTTGTCAGGGGGGATATTGGTGACATCTACGCCATCAATGAGAATACGTCCTTTATCAGGAAATTCAAGGCCTGCAAGAATCCTTAGAAGCGTTGTTTTACCACATCCCGATGGTCCCAAAAGAGAAAAGAATTCTTCCTTATAAATACTAAGGCTGACATCCTTTAAAACAGGGACATTGTCATAGCTCTTGCTGATATTTTCAAGGACAATATAGGGCTCTTGATCTGATGATTGCCAAGGCTCCAATGTTTTTTTAGGTCTAACAACGCGGCTCATGCTTTATCCTTACTATATTTGCAAATAATAGGTAGTTGTCATTCCCGCCTGTTAACGTTCGCGTCCTTGAGGGGAGATGACATTTCTTTTTTGTAACATTTTCGCTAAACTGAAGCTATACTATAAGTAGTATAACAAAAAATTGGGGAGGAAAAAGAGAAATGCAAAATAAATGCTACGTCTATGATAGCGACCAGCATATTGTGCATTTTAAAGATTCCTTGAGAATTGGGGATTTGATGAATCTTGAACAGCTAACTACCCTAAAAACTCAAGGCAAGCAAGTGATTCTCGACTTTAAGGATGTGACCCATATTGATATTTCCGCAGCTTTTAAAATTATGAGCATTAAAAAAAATTTTGAAGCGAATAAAATTACTGTATCCACTAAAAATCTTACAGGACATGCCAAAAATATTTTTATTTTGCTTGAAAAAAACCCCTTGAATATTCCTATCCAACCCCAGGTGGGGCTCATTAGTCGTCAGCTATATGCAATTGGTCAATACGTCTTTGATTTTTTCGATGAGGCAAAGAACTTTCTATCTTTTTTAGGGGCGGTTGTTTTTGCCTTTGGTCACACCATCAGGAGACCCCGGGATTTACCTCTTAATATTCTCAGCAAATGTATGTATGAAGTGGGAGTGACTGCAATTCCCATTATCATCTTAATTTCTTCGGTGATTGGGGCAGTCCTTGCTTATGAAGGACTTGTTCAATTGGGTAAATTCGGGGCCCGGGTTTTTACGGTTAATCTAATTAGCTATTCTATTTTACGAGAAGTGGGCATTCTCCTGACATCAATCGTAGTTGCTGGTAGAACAGGTAGCGCCTATGCTGCTGCCATCGGAACGATGAAGCTAAATGAAGAAATAGATGCCCTCAAAATATTGGGGTTAGAGCCCCTGCAAGTCTTGGTGATGCCTAGGATTTTGGCCTTAATCATATTACTACCCGTGTTAGTTTTTATTTCAGATATGACAGGGTTATTAGGAGGGGCAATTGTGTGTGTATATCAAATGGACATGACTATTCCCAACTTTTTTGAACATCTTCGCATGGTTATTACTCCTAGCATTTTTTGGACTGGCCTTGCCAAAGCCCCTGTATTTGCAATCATCATTGGAGTTGTTGGGTGTATGCAAGGCTTTCAAGTAGAACTCGGGGCCGCAAGCGTTGGAGATCGCACCACTCGTGCCGTTGTAACCTCTATCTTCTTAGTTATTGTGTTAAATGGATTGATTTCTATTTCTATGACGTATTTGGGATATTAATATAATATACTCCTCGGATTTCGAAATGTGGGAATCTGCCGACCCTAAAACTTTAGGGGAGGCTGGTCAGTGATTCACAAGTGTAACGCGTGAATCATTAATTTAAATGAAGGACCGAGGAGGGATAGTGTACTGTAGTACATGCCCGACGAAGGTGCCTGGATCGAAGATAATGATCCACAAATGTCAATGCGTGGATCAGTCAATTTAACGATCCACAGTTTGAAATACGAGGAGTATAAATCATGAAGAAAGAAATCGTCATTAAAATCAGAGAATTATCAAATTGGTTTGGTTCTCAAATTGTTCATGATCATCTAAATTTGGATATATACAGGGATGAAATTTTAGTCATTATTGGGAATTCAGGTTCTGGAAAATCTGTTTTAGTACGTAGTATTGTGGGACTTCATACCCCTAATGCAGGGACAATTGAAGTATTGGGACACAAACTAAAATCTCTGAATTATGAACAAAAGAAAGACATGAATAAAAAATGGGGGTTCCTCTTTCAAGAAGGGGCTCTATGGAGCAACCTAACTGTTCTTGAAAACGTTCAGCTGCCTTTGCAAGAGCTTTATCACCTGTCAAATTCTCAATCAAAAGAACTGGCTTTTCTAAAATTAAAGCTTGCTGGATTTTTAGAAAGTAACGCCTATAAATACCCAGCAGAATTATCAGGGGGAATGACCAAACGAGCAGGAATTGCGCGGGCGCTTGCCGTAGATCCAGAAATTTTATTTTTGGATGAACCAACAGCGGGCCTTGACCCCATAAGAGCAGGGGAATTTGATGAATTACTAGTTGATCTTTATCAAAATTTGAAACTAACCATTGTCCTAGTTACCCATGATCTGAGTACTATTAAGCATACAGCAACGCGTGTGGCAGCTCTTGAAAATAAACGCATTACAACAGGCACTTTGGAAGATATGCTAAAAAGCAAAAACCCAGAAATTAAAGGGTATTTCCACTCTCCGCGAGCTGAAGAGATATTTTCTTTACATCCCCACCCCCGCCGTTGAAAAATAGAATTTATTTTTACGCCTCTTCCACAAAAAAAGTAAAATGCAGAAGAAATTATTCCCTTCTTTTCTCATTTTCTTCCTTAATCAGGCAAAAAAAGACCCAATTTAGGATAAATCTAGATCATAAAGTTCAGAAAATTGAAACCTTAACATAGCGTGAAACCTAAGGAAACCCTAGGGATAATCACATTTATCTGCATTTTTTAAAAAAAATATCTCTTAGTGATTGACGAATCTGAAGAAACCAAATATGATGATAATTTTTTAGACCTATCGCTTGACATTTTCGAAAGAACTGAGTAGTTTCCTGATGACAATTAAGCAAACTACCGAGGGGTTCTACATATGAAAAAAAAAACGATTACCCGTTCCCAGATCAGTCAAGTTTTGAAGGAGAAGTTTTCTTTATCCCGCAAAGAGTCCTTTGACATGCTAGAATTGGTCTTGGAGGAGATTTCAAAAGGATTAAAGCAAGGTTCAGAAGTTAAAATTCCTCTCTTTGGTGTTTTTTTCACCCGGTTTAAAAAAGAGCGTCTTGGGCGCAACCCAAAAACCCTAGAATCCGCCAGCATTCCAGCGAGACATGTGGTGGGTTTTCGCGTTTCAAGATTAATGAAAGCACGCGTTGACGAGGCTCTTAAAAAAACAAATAAATAATCAAAATATTTCTAGTTATTACGGCTCTTTAAAAATTTCAGAGAATTTGCACGTCTCTTTGCATCAAATATGCCAACCCACCTTCTTTCTCTATCGCGAGAAATCCAAGTAAATAAACGAGATTTACAAAATCAAAAAAATATTGTATACTATAAATATAATAAATTCAAACAAATAGGGGGCTAAATTGAATAATAAAAAAATATTGTTGTTTTTATTTCTTGTAATTTTTATCCCAGGATGTATTAAGAAAGCCGATCAAATACTAAAGCGGGACACTTTTTTGCCTGGCCCTGGGGCTTACACAGTCAAAATAGATGACTCTCAAAATCCATATCCTACTATTCGCTCAGAGGTCCAACACTTTATGACCTCTCTTCTCGCACGCACCCCTGATTGTACTGAATCAACTGGGGAAAAATCTGATTATGTTATCCAAATACAATATCAAAACACCCCCGGGTGTGACAGCTCTCAAGGAGCTCCTAGTTTGAAAGGCGCCGCTAAACATACCTTGGAGATTCAAATTGTAAAAGCATCTGAAGGTATTGTAGTATACGAAGGAAGTATTGAGCAAAAATGCACAACACAAGAATTCCAATCATCTTTACAATCAATGCTAAAAGATTTAATTCAGAAAAAGCCTGAAAACACAGGGCACTCTATGAGCCTTAGAAGTTCAGTGGATTACGGTGACAGGTGAAACTAGATAGGCAATAAAATCGTCATGCGAGTTCCTCCTAAGGACGAGTCGCTTACCTTCATTTCACCTCCATGGGCATGGATAATATCTTGAACAATACTAAGTCCCAGGCCTACTCCGCCGGTTTTTTTATTACGAGAAGTATCCAGGCGATAAAAGGGCTTAAAAATATCCTGCCTCTTTGATTTTGGAATACCAGGTCCATTATCATCCACATGAATGCAGAGGGTTTTATTTTTGATTTCTGTGCTGACAATAGCCTTAGTTGCGTAGCATTTTGCGTTATCTAATAAGTTTGCTAGACATCGTTTAAAAGCATGGGGCCTAATTCTCATAATCAATAAATTGGGGATATTTTGGACTTCAATCTGAAATTTTTGATCTTTAAAAACACGCACCTGATCCATAATTAAATTGGAGATGTTAATTTCTTTAGGTTCCTCTCGATTATCACCCCGGACGAAATCTAAATATTCATTAATCATGCTTTCCATTTCATGCACATCTGTTCCTAATGCTTTTTGTGCTTCATTTTTAGGCAACATGGCAAGTTCAAGTTTCATGCGAGTCAAAGGGGTGCGGAGATCATGGGAAATACCCGCTAACATTTCAATACGTTGGTTAATTTGCCGTTCAATACGCTCGCGCATAATATTAAAAGCTTTAGCTAATTGTCTAATTTCTAAGGATCCTGTTGTTCTAAGATCTTGTATAGGCTCTCCCTTACCGAAAGATTCTGTCATTTCCGCCAACAACTTAATAGGCTTTATCTGGTTACGCATAAATAGGGCTGCAATTATCAGGCATAAAATAGACATTCCAATGGCCCAAAAAAATACGAGGGGGGTTGCTTTGCTCATTAATTTCTTACGAACAAATTTTAGCACCATCACACCATCATCCAGTTGGATGCTTAGTATTAAATGTTGGTCATTTTGTTGAAGGGTGTAAGGGTAAGGCAACCGTTCATTGAGTTGATCAATCAGGAAGGATTCTGCCCAACTATCAGGAGGACGGATAGATTTATTGATTTTTTTATGAGGGAGAAATTGGTACTTCCATTCAAAATTAGAGATAGCTACCATTTTAGCTAAGTCATTCCCCTCTGGTGATTTTTTTAAATCAACCAACGTCTTGGCCATTCCCACAATGTTGTTGGAGAGTAGCTTAGTGACCGAATCCAAATGTCGATCTAAAAACACAAAGTTTGTCACCAATTGCACCAAAATCAGAGGGGCAATCAAGATAATCAACGACCTGCCAAGAAGGCTTTTGGGTAAAAATTTCTTCATATCTGGTATGATACCGCATCACACGACAAGGTCAAGGATTGGATTTTTCAGGCATAGTCTCTACTCCTGAAAAAACTTGTAATTTTCATTACAGGTGATATACCTAATCATGGGAGCCTCAGTGGGCGAATGACTTACAAACCCGGTCAGATTCGGAAGAAAGCAGCCGTAGTGAGTTTTAATTCGGGTCATTGCAGACTCCCTTAAAAACTTTAATTCGCAATAAGTTACATACATGAAAACATACCAAGTCCTTGCCCGTAAGTATCGACCCAAGACCTTTGCCCAGCTAAAGGGACAGGAGCATATGGTTCAAACCCTTGAAAATGCCATCCGCTCGGGGCGTATTGCCCACGCGTTTTTGCTAACAGGCGTTCGGGGCGTTGGGAAAACAACTACGGCTAGGCTTCTCGCCAAGGGATTAAACTGTATGGGACCCAATGGGGATGGATCTGAAACGGTTAATCCTTGCGGCGTTTGTGACTCTTGCCAAGCAATTTCCAAAGATTCCCATATGGACATCATTGAATTTGATGCCGCCAGTCAAACGGGGGTTGATAATATCCGGGAAATTATCGAAGGGGTCTCTTATCGACCGATCAAAAGCCGCTATAAAGTATACATCATCGACGAAGTCCACATGCTGTCAAAAAGCGCCTTTAATGCGCTTTTAAAAACTCTTGAGGAACCCCCTCTCCACGCCAAATTTATTTTTGCCACAACGGAAATCCGTAAGGTTCCTGTGACCATTCGGTCCAGGTGCCAACGATTTGACCTACGACGCCTGGACATCCCTGTCATTGTGGACTATTTCAAAGAAATCCTAACACAAGAAAATTTGTCTGCTGAAGAAGAGGCTCTGTGGCCCCTCGCCAAGGCAGCTGATGGATCCATGCGGGATGGTCTTTCGCTATTAGATCAAGCACTCAATTTAACAGACGGCCATTTAACCTTGGATCCCATTCAGAAAATGTTGGGCGTGGGTACGACTGCCCATACGGTTGATCTATTGGAATCTTTGCTAAAGGGAGATGCGAGTTCTGCCCTGAAACTAGCCAAGGATCATCGCCAAGAAGGCATCCAGGAGGATTTCCTGATACAGGATTTGCTAACATTGACCCATCAATTGACCCTAGCTAAAATGGGGGTGGAATTGGATGATAGTTTTTCTGGGGATCTTAAAAAACGACTCTCTCAGATCGCTGACATGGCCTCTATGGCGGCCCTCCATCGGTTTTGGCAATTGTTAACCAAGGGGCATAGCGAAATCCAAGACTCCCAAATGCCCGGGATTGTCCTGGAAATGGTATTGCTCCGAACAATCTATGCCAAAGATATGCTCACTATTAAAAATATTGGAGAATCTCTAAAAGAAGAAGAGCCTGCAATCGTAAAGGCAGCTGGTCAGGTCAATTCCATACATCCTGTAAAAAAAAACTCTCCTAAAACCTTTGAGGACATGATTCAGTTATTTTATGATAAACAAGAACCCCTATTGGCATCTCATTTAGAACACGATATAAACTTGGTATCCTACCAGGAAGGTCACTTGAAAATACGCATTCATAACAATGCGCCAGCAGATTTTAAGATGCGTATTCAAAAGGCCCTTCAGGACTGGACCGGCATTTTTTGGACTATTGAGTCTTCCCAAGACCAAGGGAAGTCAAGTATAGTAGAGAAAAGGCAGGAAAAACGCCAAGCGTTGATAAATGAACTTAGGGAGGCCCCCTTGGTCAAACAGGCTTTGGATTATTTTCCAGACTCTAAGATTGAGTCAATTGATATAAAAGGAGTATAGAATGAAAAATTTTGGTAACGTGATGAAGCAAGCCCAACAAATTCAGGCACGCATGAAGGAATTAAAAGATAAATTAGCAGACATGGAACAAAATGGGGAATCTGGTGGGGGCCTTGTCAAAGTTGTGATTACAGGTCGCAATGACATCACCCAAATCCATATTGATCCCTCTTTACTAAAGGCTGATGAAAAAGAAATGCTAGAAGATTTAATCGTCGCTGCTTTTGCAGATGCCAAAGCCAAATCGGAGCAACGTGTTTCTGAGGAAATGAAGAAAATCACCGGCGGATTAAACCTGCCTGCAGGGGTGGATTTGGGGTTTTAAAATTTTTTAAAAGTACGCCTTCGATATTTCACACTTTTTCTTTTTTACTTGATAAACTCTAGTGACTTGCATTTTTTCCTCTTGTTTTATGTACGTAAAACTTGATGTTCTATAAGGCATACGTACATAATCATAATGTTTTGGGAGTTAAGAAAATGCCACATGATACATCATTTGTAGAAACTATCGCACTTTTGATCCAAGATTTGGGATCCTATATTTTCTAATCATTTACATAAATACAAAAAAGAGCTCGGAATCCAGTTTGGACCTTTGCTCAGATTTTCTGAAGGGCTATCATTAGCCCTTTATTTTTTGTAATCCCCTTCATAGAATTATTCTGCATTTTCCCCCTTGTTTTTTAGATATAAAAATGAGTATGTTTAAAATATGGAAAGTTATCCATACGTTATAGTGTTTTAAGGAGTTACGAAAAATGCCAGAAGGACTTATGCAATTTTTACCTTTAGTTTTGATTTTCGGGGTCATGTATTTCTTGATCATCCGCCCCCAATCTAAAAAACAAAAAGAGCATCAGAACATGATCAATGCTGTTAAAAAAGGGGATCGTATTGTAACCAATGGAGGCTTGATTGGCAAAGTATCTCAGGTTTCAGAGAAGGAATTACAGCTAGAAGTAGCGAGTGGTGTTCAGGTTCAGGTTCTGCGATCCATGATCTCAACTGTTCTGTCAGCGACATCTGTCAGTCAGTCAGTCGTAGCTCCTAAGTCCCAGAGTGTGGCTCCTGCTAAAAAAGCTGTTCCTGCTAAGGTGGCCAAGCCCGTTAAGGCTGCAGCAAAGGGCAAAAAGCCTAGTGTTGTTAAGAAGAAGTAAACGTAATACCAATACTGTCATCTCAGACCGCGAGCTTCAGCTCTCATATCGTCATCCCGGACGAAGCGCAGGGCCCCGAAGGGGCGCCAGCAAAGATCCGGGACCCAGCATAAATGGGATGGTGTAGCCATCGCTTTATAAGAAAAAAATAAAGTGAGGACTCCCGGCTACGCCTGACGGCTTCGTCGTGGCGAGTCGTCCTCCCATAATCCCTGGGTCCCGGCTCTCCCTCGCTAAAGCTCGGGGGCCGGGATGACAGTGAAAAGGATCAGGCTCACTTGCCTGGGATGACAAGGAAAGAAAAAATATGTATACCCAAACTATTTCGAAATGTGGGAAGTTAAATGAGGGACCGAGGAGGGATAATGTATTCTTCATACATGCCCGACGAAGGTACCTGAAATTTAACGATCCACAGTTCGAAAGAGGAAGGGTAAGATTGGGAAAGGTTTTATCGTGCACATCCATAAAGTAAAAATGTTTTTTATCTTGGGCCTATGTCTGTTTGGATTGCTGACAGCTTTGCCGAATATCATGCCCGAATCCAAATTGCAGTCTTGGCCAGATTTTCTGCCTCGGAGCAAAGTAAGTTTAGGGTTGGACCTCCAAGGGGGATCCTCCATCTTGCTGCAAGTAGATGTGGCAACGGCCCTCAAGGATAATATGGATTCAACTTTAGATGAAATTCGCACTGTCTTTCGTAAGGAAAAAATTGGGTATCGTCAATTGCGGGTCCAGGGGATCGGCATTGAAATTGAATTACGGGATCCCAAAGATCAAGATGCCGCTTACAAGGCCATTACTAGTCGCTTCCGCGGGGACTTTAAAGTTTCCAACCAAAATGGACATATCACGTTAGAACTATCAGAAGAAGCCATCAAAGAGCGTCGTCGGGGGGCCATTGATCAGTCCATTGAAATTATTCGCCGGCGTATTGATGAAATGGGCACCAAAGAGCCCTCCATTCAACGTCAGGGAGACGATCGCATCTTGGTACAGCTACCAGGGGTGGATGATCCTAAGATGGCTCGGGAATTGATTGGAAAAACCGCAAAATTAACATTCCGCCTAGAGCATCCAACGGCAAGCACAGAGGATGCCCTGCAAGGGCGCCTTCCCAAGGATGCTGAGTTATTATACGAGGAAATTACGGATAATAATGGAACTGTTCACCAGGTGCCTTTGGTCCTCATGAAAAAAGTTATTATTAATGGCGATATGCTGCTGGATTCCCAAGCAGGGACACACCCTGAACGCAATACACCTGTTGTGAATTTCAAATTAGATGCCGTAGGAGCCAGAAAGTTTGGGGAAGCGACTCGCGATAATGTCCGACGCCGCTTTGCCATCATTTTGGATAACAAAATTATTAGCGCCCCTGTCATTAACCAGCATATCCCAGGGGGAGCTGGATTCATCGAAGGACACTTCACCCGCAAAAGTGCCATGATGCTCGCAACCCTTCTTCGCGCAGGGGCTTTGCCAGCCCCCCTTGATATTCTCGAGGAACGCACGGTGGGACCAGACCTAGGGGCAGACTCTGTTGCTGCCGGGGAGAAAGCCACTGTCATTTCCATTATCGGCGTTGTCATCTTTATGTTCCTTGCCTACGGATTTCTTTATGGAACCATTGCCAACATTGCCCTGACTCTGAATTTGATTTTCTTGGTGGGGGCCCTTTCCATGATGGGGGCAACTTTGACACTTCCTGGTATTGCCGGTATTGCTTTGACACTCGGGATGGCGGTGGATGCGAATGTATTAATTTTTGAACGCATTAAGGAAGAGTTGCGTTTAGGACATCCTGTGGTGGCAGCGATCCGGGCCGGATATGACAGGGCTATGGCCACCATTATTGACTCCAACGTCACAACCCTCATTGGAGCCGGGCTTTTGTACCAATTTGGAACAGGACCCGTACGGGGATTTGGTGTGACGTTGATCGTTGGTATTTTAATTTCTATGTTCACTGCTATTTCTTTAACTCGTTTGCTAGCTATTCTATGGCTAAACTGGCAAGGAAACAAAGGCATGACATTTGGTATAAAGGATAAAAAAGCATGATATTTGATAAAATTATTCCCGAGAATGTAAATATTCCTTTCTTTAAATATCGTTATGTTAACTATGGTTTTTCCATTATTGTAACCCTTTTGGCCATTGGTTGTTTTATGGTGCGTGGCCTCAATTATGGAATCGATTTCAAGGGCGGTATCATGATGGAGGTTAAGACCAAGGGGGCAGCAAACCTTTCAGAAATGCGCACCACTCTGGGTAACTTGAAAATAGGCGAAGTATCCCTCCAGGAATTTGGGAGTCCCAATGATATTATGATCCGTGTAGAACGCCAGGAAGGCGATGAAAAGGCCCAAATGGGCGCCGTGGAAAAAATCCGCGAAAACTTGGGGACCAACATTGAAGTGCGGCGTGTTGAAATGGTGGGGCCCAAAATGGGCGCCGAGCTTATCCAAAATGGTCTGATGGCCATTGGCTGGGCGTTAGTTGCCATGTTGATATATATATGGTTTCGTTTTGAGTGGCAGTTTGGATTGTGTGCCATTTTGGCCCTTCTTCATGATGCCTTTGCTGTTCTAGGGCTCTATTCCATCTTTAGGATTGAATTTAATACAACGGCGATTGTGGCCATTCTGATCACTATTGGGTATTCCATTAATGATACGGTGGTGATTTACGACCGAATCCGGGAAAATCTTAGGAAGTATAAGAAACTATCCATTCCCGATTTGATCAACCGCAGTATTAACGAGACTTTATCTCGGACCATTTTAACCTCTGGATCCACTTTGTTGGCCCTCTTTGCCCTTTATTTTTGGGGC
This sequence comes from uncultured Hyphomicrobiales bacterium, assembly GCA_964402405.1. Lineage (GTDB taxonomy): Bacteria > Pseudomonadota > Alphaproteobacteria > UBA7879 > UBA7879 > CAYOCE01. The sequence continues at coordinate 32,192 of CAYOCE010000010.1, forward strand.
GGTGAAGTTATTGCAACCTATAGCTTTCCCATCATTGTGGGGGTCCTTGTTGGAACCTATTCTTCCATCTGCATCGCATCTCCCTTGCTACACACCTTTAACCTAGACTTTAGGCACGTAATTGAAGATAAAAACAAGGATGCTAATCAGCCCGAGCAAACGGTTATTTCAGAATAATTTTTAAAAATGGGTGTTGATGGACTGCCCCCCGTATCTTTTCACCCCACCCCTACGCTCTTTCAAATCACCTCCACCCAGTTTTTGTGCGCCTAAAATCTGCGGAGTGTATCCGTGTTCTCTTATTAGGTTCTCTTTTAGGTAAAAAATAGACCACCCGACCCGTCCTCCGAAGTTTTAGCGAAGAAGGAAGCTCGGTAGCGCGTAGGGTGGCGGATGGGGTGGGATTACCCGCCTGCAGCGTTGCCTTCGCTGCGCTACGGCCCGAACCTTCTTTGTTTTTCGTGGGTTCGCATCCCACCTTTTCGGGATGCATATGAATAAGTCCGACTTCGCTAAAGCTACGTCGTGACATCACGCCATAGCGCGTTCCGCGCGACGGCGGATGGCGGATGGGGTGGGATTCGAACCCACGAAGAGCTCACACCCTTGCCGGTTTTCAAGACCGGTGCCTTCAACCGCTCGGCCACCCATCCGTGTACTATAGGAACCTACCCAAATTTATTTAAAATGGCAAGAGAATCTCTCTCCTGCCCTTAAAAAATCTATGGCTCCCCTAAATCATTGCCTTCAAAGCTTCGATAGCTGCGGAGATTTTTTTAGGATCATCCCCTCCACATTGGGCCATATCAGGGCGTCCACCCCCTGCCCCTCCTAGAATTGCCCCAAGGTTATTAACCATGTCCTTTGCACTATAGCGCGGAGTTAAATCAGAGGTGATACCCAAAATCATAGAAACCTTACCCTCTACTTCGGAAAACAAGGCCACAATTCCTGAGCCGATATCTTTCTTTAGTTGATCCAACATGGATCGCATGTCCTTAGGATCCACATCTTTTAATTCCCGCACCATCAAAGAAATTCCCTTGATTTCAAAGGTTTGACTTTGTCCAGATGTCCCCTCTCGCAAATGGGATTGCCGCAAATTAAAGATCTCTTTTTCCAGAGTTTTCTTGGATTCAATCAACTGCAATACCTTTTGCCCCAAATCGGCTTTGGAGGATTTCAGCTGATCCGCAAGATGGTTCAAGGTTCGTTCATCCTGCGTCACATAATCCAGAGCTGCTTCTCCTGTTACAGCCTCTAGCCGGCGGACACCTGCAGAGACACTAGATTCAGACGTAATCTTGAAAAATCCAATATCTCCTGTGCGATGCACGTGGGTCCCCCCACAAAGCTCGCGAGAATAGTGGGCATGAGCCCCCTCCCCTACGCCCATGGTGACAACCCGGACTTCATCTCCGTATTTTTCCCCAAACAACCCGATAGCCCCTTGGGATAAGGCTTCTTCAGGGGCCATGATTTCTGTTTTTGTACAAGTATTCGCCCGAATCAATCGATTGATTTCGGACTCTAACCACAGACGATCCTCAACACTCACTGCATTTGATAAACTAAAATCAAAGCGCAATTTCTGAGGGCTCACCAAGGACCCCTTCTGCGTCACCCGATCCCCAAAACGCTTGCGCAAGGCAGCATCCAGCAAATGGGTGGCAGAATGATTCGCCCTAAGTTTCTGGCGACGCTCCCCATCCACATGCATGGAAATAATGTCTTTAACCTTCAACGTTCCCTTGCGGACTTGGCACACATGAACATGAAGATCCCCCGCATATTTAAGCGTATCCTTGACCTCGATATCCAATTGGGGGCCAAACAAAACACCTTGGTCCCCCATTTGCCCACCGGATTCCGCATAGAATGGCGTTTGGTTAGTCAGGACATAACAGGTAGCATTAGTAGGGACTTCTGTAACCTCTTTACCATCCACAACGATGGCCACCACTTGCCCTTCGGCGATTTCTTCGGTGTATCCCAAGAATTCGGTTGCAGGCAGTTTATCCCGCAATTGCAACCAAATCTGATCCGATGCTTGCTCGCCAGATCCCGCCCAAGATTTCCGAGCCAATGCCTTTTGGTCAGCCATCGCCTGGTCAAATCCATTGGTATCCAACGAATATCCCTCCCGCCGGAGGGCATCCTGGGTTAAATCCAACGGGAATCCATAGGTATCATAGAGCTTAAAGGCCACATCCCCCTTCAGGGTATCACCCTTTTTAAAGGTAGAGGTTTCACTGGCTAGCAATTTTAATCCTCGATCAAGGGTATGCTTGAACCTGGTTTCTTCCTGACGCAAGGTATCCTCAATCACTGCCCGGGCACGCCCAAGCTCTGGGTAGGATTCACCCATTTTATCCTGCAGTGTTCCCACCAATTTCCACATCAAGGGCTCCTCGCTGCCAATCAAATGGGCATGGCGCATAGCACGACGCATGATGCGCCGCAACACATAGCCTCGACCTTCGTTGGAGGGGAATACGCCATCTGCAATCAAGAAACTAGAGGACCGAAGGTGATCTGCAATCACCCGATGGGAAACCGCATGGGGACCACCCGGATCTGTTTTCGTTAGATCAGCGGACGCTAAAATCAAACTCTTTAAAACATCCGTTTCATAGTTATCAAAGTTACCATTCAGAACCGCCGCAATACGTTCCAGACCCATGCCTGTATCAATAGAAGGCTTGGGCAAACCAATTCTCTCGCCGGATGCGAGTTGTTCAAACTGCATGAAAACCAGGTTCCAGATTTCGATAAACCGGTCTCCATCCGCATCTGCACTACCTGGAGGGCCCCCAGGAATATGATCTCCATGGTCATAGAAAATCTCCGAGCATGGTCCGCAAGGCCCCGTGTCCCCCATGGACCAAAAATTATCACTGGTGGAAATACGAATGATTTTATCATCAGAAAACCCCGCAATCTTGCGCCATAGATTTGCAGCCTCTTCATCCTCGGAAAACACTGTCACACAAAGACGTTTCTTATCAACACCAAATTCCTTGGTAATCAAATTCCATGCGGCCTCGATGGCAAATTCCTTAAAGTAATCTCCAAAAGAAAAGTTACCCAGCATTTCAAAAAACGTATGGTGACGGGCCGTATATCCCACATTGTCCA
>CAYOCE010000011.1:0-29197 GCA_964402405.1 uncultured Hyphomicrobiales bacterium
ATCCCGGCCCGTGAGCGATAGCGAGCGAGAGCCGGGATGACAGCCCCTTGATTCTGAATTTACGCTTTTGCCCTTTTAAAGGTATGCCATTGATTGATAATCAATCCGATGATCACCATCACGATACCACAAAAGGTTGGTACGCTAAGGGTCTCATCAAAAATGAAATATGATAAGGTGATGGCAGTGACCGGTACCAAAAGGGAAAATGGAGCAACCATAGAGATCGGATTCTTTTGCATTAAATATCCCCAAACTGTATACCCCACAAACATAGAGACGAAGGCACTAATAAAGACTGCGACAACCGCTGTCCACTGAATGTTTAGAAGGTTTGAAAATCCAGTGGGACCTTCAAATAAATAGGACAAAATCATCATGGGGATTGGGGGAACCAAGCTCCACCATACAACCACATTGACCATTTTTTCCCCCTTAGTGGTGCGTACAACTAAGTTTGAAGCACCCCAGGCAATAGCAGCAGCCAACACCCAGAAGAACCCTGTAAGGCTGGCAGGATGGGCGATTTGTAGTGCAATAAGCGCTATACCTGCAAAGGAAACAAGCATTCCAATCACATTATTAGCCTTGGGGTATTCCTTAAAAATCACCAGGGCAAAAATTACACTGAATAAAGATTGTGTTTGAAGAGTAATAGAAGCAAGGCCCGCAGGTAATCCAGCATGGATACCTGTCACTAAGCATCCTATCTTCATCATCCCAATTAAAACACCAATGGTAATTAATGTTTTCCAAGGAACATTAGGCTTTGGAATAAAGAGAGCCAAAGACCCAATCAAAGCGCATCTGAGGGCCGTGAACATAAAAGGGGTGACCTGACCTGCCACAAACTTCATGATAATGAAGTTAGAGCCCCAGATCATCGTAACCATAATTGCTAGTAAAATATGTGGAATTGACATTTAAAAATCCTTACCGTTATCGTTTAACCAACAGAAGACCATATTTTGACGATCAAAGTACATGACTGCAATACCCCTTTCCTCAAAACAGCCCCACCATAAAGGATCTGGTTCGAGGAATCAAGGTAAAAAGTTACAAATACGTCACATGGGTTACAACCATGGGTTTCTTGCCCATATGATGATAGATTACCCGTCTGACGGCTGTACCAATAGCAGTTTTGAGGTTTGTGTCTAAAGCTCGTTCCCGAGGGGACAGGGCAAGGAGAGTATCCTTGACATCCATTTCAACAATCTTAAATAAATTATCCACGTTAATTAACCCAATGATTTCCACCTGAGGGTCATTAGTGGGTTCAAGCTCATCATCCAAGGTAATGGAAACAAAAACAGCTCCCGAGCCAGATAAACGCATTCTATCCTTCAAAGAGGGATGATCAAGGCGTACTAAAACAGTGCCATCGAGGGCGAGTCTTCCAGAGGGGACTTCCTCCACAATCTCAGCAGGGTCTGGGGCAAGGCGCACCAAGGTTCCATTCTCAGGAATGATCACTTCAGAAACGCCACAGGACTTTGCAAGTCTGCCATGTTCTACCATGTGACGAAGTTCGCCATGAACAGGGATGGCGATCTTAGGCTTGACCCATTCATACATTTGACGTAATTCATCCCGCGCTGGGTGACCAGAAACGTGGATTTCATAATGATGCCAAGACATCACATTAATTCCCCGACGGATAAATTTATTTTTAATGACCCCAATAGATTTTTCATTGCCTGGAATAATACGAGACGAGAAAATAACCGTGTCTCCCTCTGTCATTTTGATTTCAGGATGCATGTCTTCCGCAATGCGATAGAGAGCAGCTCGTTTTTCTCCCTGGCTACCGGTTGAAAGGTATAGGACTTTCTCCGGGGGGAGGGAGGCTGCTTCTTTAGCTGAAATAAAGGGAGGGGTATCTTTTAAATACCCTGTGGCACGGGCGGCCTCGCTCATGCGGAAAAAGGATCTACCTGACAAAACAACCTTGCGACCATTTTGTTGGGCAGCATAGGCAACGCTTTCAAGACGCGCCACGTTAGAGGCAAAACAAGTGACGATGATGCGTCCCTTAGGATGGTTGGCAAGGGCGGTCACCAAGTTGTCTCTGACCGTTTTTTCAGATCCAGAGTTGCCATCTTGTAGGGCATTGGTCGAATCACAGACCATGGCTAAAATATTCATATTCGCCAGTTCAGCAATAGCGACCTCGTCTATTTTTTCTCCAACCAAAGGGTCTGGATCAATCTTCCAATCTCCCGTATGAAAAATAGTCCCGGCAGGTGTTGTAATTAAAACGCCATTAGGTTCAGGGATCGAGTGAGTTAGGGAAAGAAGTCTGATATGGAAAGGTCCAATTTGATGGCTGCTTTCAAGGGGCATTTCAATGATGGTCACTTCATCTAACAATCCTGCATCCGCAAGTTTGCCGCGAAGCAAATAGGCTGTAAAGGGCGTTGCATAAATAGGGCATCGTAACTGAGACCATAAATAAGGCACAGCCCCTAAATGATCTTCGTGGGCATGGGTTAGAACCAAGGCCTTTAATTGATCCCGTCTTTCCACAATAAATTGTGGGTTCGGCATAATCACCTCGATTCCCAAGCTATCAGCAAAGCTAATGCCAAGGTCCAGCATCAACCATTCATCCCCATAGGCATAAAGGTTCAGGTTCATTCCAATTTCCCCAGCGCCACCCAGCGGCAGGAAATATAATTCTTTCAATTCTTTTGATTTCATAAGGTTTAATTACATTCTTTTAAGGTTAAAGTGAATATTTTTATTTTCTATCATATGTTTATTCCGTTCGTAGAGTTGATGCAACCCGTGCATGGTTAACATAGAATCCCAATAAGTAATTTCAGGAATATGCTCCTCAAGACTACTCGCATAAGAACCTGTTGCAATAACAAACATGTCTGGTCCTCCTTCGTTTAGGGCATCTCTGATAAGACCTCTTACCGCATGAATATGACCTAAAATAATACCAGACTCTAAAGCTTCTGGCGTTGTATTACCAATAACTTTGAGAGGATACTTCAAAGGAGTATAGGGGTATACTAAAGTAGTATCCTTACCAAGTCCATAGTAATCAGAAAAACCGCTCTTCATCAGATTGCATCCAGGTAGCACAATTCCCCCATAGGGATTTCCCTCCTTGTTGGTTGCTACCATCGTGGTTAGGTCATTGAAATTAATAACTAAAGAAGGGGACCCATAAAGACTTTTTGCAGCAACAATATCCACTAAAACATCAAGGGCAGCTTCTGCAGGGTTGGGGATATCTATCGTAAAACCCCAATCGATGGGATCTTCCTCAATAATAGTAGGAGACATATTTAAAAATCGATGAGCAAGTTCACGCATAATGATATTAATACTGGGGATTTTCGATGAAACAATTATATTTGTAATATCCCCATAGGTAATGCCTATGTCATTAAGTTTTTTAACAAGAAAAGTACTGTAGGTGTCCGCTGATCGATGGGCATCCGTTGAAGTGAAAAAACAAGCTTTAGAAATATCTTCCTTGCTTCTTATCAAACAAAAATGCGTATAAATTTTTTCAATATTAATAGCTAGCAACATTTGTTTATATAAAATTCCTATTAATCATTTCAAATTCATCCGGTTTCTCCAGGGTCTCTGAGTAGTAGGAAATATAATTCTTTCTGCTTTTTTAATTTCATGTGGATCAATTGCATTCTTTTAACATTAAGATACTTTTCTATTCATTAGTAAGTACTTGTTTTGTTCATAAAGCTGGTACAACCCTTGCATGGTTAGCATAGGGTCCCAATAGGTGATTTCAGGAATATGTTCTTTAAAGTGTTCTAAATAGCTGCCAGTTGCAATAACTAACATGTTAGGATTTCGTTCGACTAAAACTTGTTGAATCAAGACACGAACCATATGAACATGTCCCCAAACAATGCCAGCTTGTAAAGCCTCCTCCATTGTTTTACCAACAATTTTATTGGGATATAGTAAAGGAATTTCTTGTGTAATTCCACTATAGCTACAAAAACTTTTCATAATCAGATTATACCCTGGTGCAATGATTGCTCCACAGGGATTTCCCTCATTATTTGTTACAACCATGGTTGTAATAGTGCCAAAATTAATAATCAAGGATGGGGATCCATAGAGGCTATTGGCGGCAACAGCATCCACCAAAATATCAGGAGGGGCTTCTTTGGGGTTTGGAATATCTATTTTGAATCCCCAATCGATAGGATCTTCTCCAACAATGATGGGGGACAGATTTAAAAATCGACAGGCAAACTCCCGCATAATGGTGTTAATAGGAGGAATTGTTGAGGAAACAATCATATCCTTAATATCATTGTATGTAATACCCACATCATTAAATTTTTTAACAAGAAAGGTGCTGTATTTATCGGCAGATCTATGGGTATCGGTGGATGTGGAAAAGTAGACCTCAGGGATGCACTCTTTGCGTGGCATCAGGCAAAAGTGCGTATAATTATTTCCCACAATAACAGCTAATAGCATTTGATTATCTAAACGTCCTATTTTGAAACAATTTTATCTGACCATTGGCTTTTTTAATCATCGCAAATCCATTTTCATCTATACCTAGAAAAATACCTGTCTCTAATAAATTCGAAGTTTGATAAGAAATAGGTTTATTTATATCCTGACTATAAAATGTCCAAGACTCCTGTATATCATGAAATCCGCGGTCTTGCCAATGGATTAATATTTTTTGGTAAATAAAAGAGAATTTTTCCAGAAATATTAGGGGGGTAGTTTTAAGATTAGGATGGGAATCTTTAAGACTATATCCTTGATACTCGGCATTAAAATCTGGGACTGTTTTAATATTTAATCCAATTCCCACAATTATGGAATTCCCAGATTGATTGGGGTACACTTCAATCAAGACACCACCAACTTTGCGATTATTAATAAACAGATCATTTGGCCATTTATATCGATAAAATCCTTGATATCCCAATTGATCCAAAGTTTCTCCAATGGCGACAATGGTTGCGATAGAAAGCTGCCCAATGATCTTTAGAGGGAAATTGAGGGGAAAAATAAGCGAGGTGTATAAATTGCCTTCTCCAGAAACCCACGTTCTCCCTTGTTGACCATATCCGTTTGTTTGGTGATCTGCATGAATGATGTGGGGAAAATGATTAGAATCCTTGTCCTTTAGCCAAACCTTAGCTTGATCCATGGTGCTGCTTACCTGATCTAGGTGTTCATATGTCCAAGTAGAGGGAAGGGGAATCATGAGCTATATAGAACCTAGACTAAGCAGTTTTAAAACATAGGGGGCATACCATTTTTGAAGAAAGATAAAACCAATAATTGACCCCAAACATAAATAAATAATCATCGATGAAAATCCAGTTAGGGTAATGGTAATGGGTATTTCCTCTTCCTCAAAATACATAACCTTAAGGATTTTCAGATAATAAAAGGTGACAATACCCATTGATAAGATGGCAACGATATAAGGGGTCCACAATCCTTTATTTAGGGCATCCGATAAAATATAATACTTTCCCCAGAATCCTGCACAAGGCGGGATCCCTGCAAGAGATGCTAAAAAGATGCTCAGCATAAAAGCAATTTTTGGGTTTCTTTGGGATAAACCCTTTAGGTCATTTATAGATTCAATTTCTAAATCTTCGTGGGTCATAGACATAAACAAAATTAAAATGCTGAACAGGGCCGGTAAATAGGAAATTAAATAAAGAATCAAACTTGCCTTATTAGAATCGGGAATAGCAAGACTCAGCAACAAAAAACCTAAATGATAAATACCACTACAGGCCAAAAGGCGCTTTAAATTGTTTTGTAATACCCCTCCAAGAGATCCGATCAACAACGACAGGAAAGAAGCAACAAGAATAATCGCAAGAACATGAGAAGATAGATGGCATATGCTCCCAATTAACCGGGTCAAAATGATTAAAATGGATAATTTGGGCAGTATTTCCAAAATGGAAATCTGAGCATAAGTAGATCTCTGATAAACATTTAATGCCCATGCATGAGACGGAGTCGTAGATAATTTGAAAAGAAGTCCTGCCAATACAAAAGATATGCCTACCATGAGCCCAATCCCAGGATGTATCATTGCTTTTCCAATTTCCACAAAAGAGGTATATCCCCCTAAAGACCCATAAATTATGGAGATTCCCCCAAGCAGAAAAACAGAGGCAGTTATACTTAAGCTGAAATATTTTAAAGATATCTTTTTATAGGGAATTTCTAAGGTAGGTATAGAAAGGATTATGTACAGACTAAGGGCCTGCAGTTCAATTCCAAGATAAAGAATAATTAAATCATTAGCAGACATAATGCAAAACAATCCTATCATGGCAAGAATCATTAAAAATCGATACTCTAGTTTATAAGGATGGGCCTTTAGATGGGGGAGGGGCTTGAGAAGAAGAAAGGTGACAATCAATCCCGTCATTTTGCCGAGGTTAATCAACGGGCTGATCGCCCATCTGTTGTTAAATATAAGGATTTCTTCTTTACAGTCGTTTAATAAGTATAGGGAGATCAATACGACGAAAACCAGCCACGCTGTTTCTATCCCCTGAAGATTCTTAAATATTTTCTTGTCTTGGAATAGGATTTTTATCCCAAGGCCTAAGGCTGTGAAGGCCCATAAACACTCAGGCAGGAAAGTATAAATAGAGGGGCTTATATTGTTAATCATTGTTTTTCTGAGTTAATGGCCTTAAGCATAAGGCCTTTGTGAAACCATAGTCCATAGATGCCAGCTATGATAAAACTAATTAAAATGCCGATTGCAGCAAAACCATTAGGGGTAAAGGCACGCGCCAAGATTAAAAGTTCCTGGGTAAACTCACAGGTTCCTGGAAAACAGATGGCAGATGAAATCAAAATTAACAATAGCATTAGAAGGGATCCTAAAAATATGTATAGAAAAAATTTGAATGCCGCCCGAATTTTGGAGGGGCCTCCCCAAATGCCAATGATCATGAATAAAGGAATAAGGATGCTTTCAAAAAAGAAGCAAAATAAGACAAAGTTTAAGGAAGAAAAAGCCCCAATTACGAGGGCTTCAAGAAGCAAAAGGCAGATCATATATAGTTTGATATTAGTCTCTATTTTATTCCAGCATGCTAAAATTATAAGAGGAAATAAAGAGGCTGAAAGAAGAATCCAAAACAGAGAAACACTATCGATTCCTACGTAGTATTCTAAACCATAGGCACTGATCCATGGGTGCCTCTCAACACATTGAAATCCAGATTGTTTTGGATCAGCCATAGACCATAACCCTAAAGCTGCTGCAAGGGTCATCGACATTGTCCAGAGGCCGGTCCATTTAATGTTTTGAGTATGGCTTTCTTCTTTTGTAAATGAAATTGCTAGAACACTAAAAAGAGGAAGGCTCATAATGATGGAAAGGATGGGAAAATCAGTCATCTACATCTCCCCTCCGAAGAGGAAAATAACAAAATACTTAAGATAAAGAATCAATTGTAACCCTTGGCAATAAGGTAAACATGCGTTTATTATCTAATATTTTTGCGAATTGTACAATGGGTTTCATCATAAGACTTACCACCCGACATTAAAAAGAAAGCAACAAATCTTACGGGGGAAAAATTTTTCATCATACCCTCCATCAAATGATTTTTTCTATTTAAAACCTATTTTTTTAAAAAAAGCTACAAAAAAAGTCATCAAAGGTATTTGCAAAATGAATAAAGGTAGGATATATCTGGGTCTTAGGAAAAATTTTAAGATGTAAGTGGTGATAAACCCACAGTATTTCAGGCCGTTAGGCAACAATCCACAAATGTAATGCGTGGATTGGTAATTGTGGGAATCTATCGACCCTAAATTTTTAGGGGAGATAGATAATGATTCATGAATGTTAATGAATGAATCAGTAAGTTTAATGATCCACAGTTTGAAAGACGAGGAGTATAAATGTTAAACATTGCAGTGATTGGTGCAGGAGCTTGGGGAACGGCGCTGGCCAATACTTTTGCCGAAAATCATAATCCCGTATGGGTGTGGGACAGAAACCACAGCATCATAGAGGAAATTAATCGAGACCACCGCAACCAGGGGCGATTGGGGGATGTGATATTGCGTAAAACGCTGAAGGCAACAACCTCTGTGGAAGATATTCTTCCGGCCCAGATTTTAATTTTGGCAACCCCCGCCCAGACAATGCGACAAGTATGTTGTGAATTAAAAGGGAAAGTGAACAAGGATACGATTCTGGTGATTGCGGCAAAGGGCATTGAACGCAAAACCGGATATTTAATGAGCCACGTGGTTGAAGAGGTTCTGCCTGAAAACCCGGTGGCTGTTCTTTCTGGGCCTAATTTTGCAGCGGAATTGGTATTGGGCTTCCCAGCAGCTAGCACAATTTTTGCGCCCCTTTCATATCAAAAAGTGTTGCAAGATGCTCTATCCTCTAAAAATTTCAGATTGTATACCAGTTGTGATTTGATTGGGGGGCAGTTAGGGGGATCCTTGAAAAACGTGATGGCGATTGCTTCTGGAATTGTAGAAGGATTAAACTTTGGGGAGAATGCCCGGGCGGCGCTGGTAACACGGGGACTCCACGAAATAACGGTTTTGGGTCGTGCCATGGGGGCTGAGACCGAGACATTTTACGGGCTTGCGGGTATGGGAGATTTGATCTTGACGGCCATGGGGACCCTGTCTCGGAATTTTAAATTTGGGAATCAATTAGCCAAAGGAGTGCCTCTGGCAGAGTTAGTAAATGAATTCAATACTGTGGAGGGGTATGAAACAGCGGCCTCCATCAAGCAACTGATGAACCAATATAATATCAACATGCCCATTGCAGAGGCTGTGTACAATATTCTTTATGAAGGGGCCGATTTATATCAATCCGTGCAGACCCTATTAAGTAGGCCCCTTACACAAGAGGCGAGGGACTAATGAACAACGTCCTTATTCCTATGCAAAATCGAGGCATCTTAAAGATTACAGGTTCAGGCAAACATGAATTTTTGCAAGGCCTAATAACCAATAATATCTATGATCTTCAGGAGGGAAGGGGGCTTTATAGTGCTCTGCTAACGCCTCAGGGTAAGTTCCTTCATGATTTCTTTGTGTATGAGCAAGAGGGGGTAATTTATCTAACCCCGGAAATGACTCGGCTAGAGGAATTAAAAAACAAACTATTGATGTATAAACTAGGCTTGGACGTGTATGTGGAGATAGGGTCAGGCTTATCTGTGTATGCAATTTTTAGCAGTCGTATAAACCATCCCAGAGTATTTCCAGATCCGCGCCTTGAGGCTCTCGGCTTTATGGCTATTTTATCTGATGAAGAATCTGACTTATTTTCAAAAACAAATGAATTACAACTCGCGTCTTTTTCCCAATACGATTTATTCAGAACCCAATTGGGAATTCCCGACGGTAGCCGAGATATCCGGATCGACAAAGGCATTATTTTGGAAAATGGATTGGATGAATTACATGCCATCAGTTGGACCAAGGGATGCTATATGGGCCAGGAGTTAACCGCTAGAACCAAACATCGGGGCCTGGTTAGAAAGCGACTATTGCCTGTTTTAATTGAAGGTGGTCCTATTTCTTGGGGTGAGGAAATTTTTTCGGAGGGACTTTCTGTTGGAGAAATGCGCAGTTCCATTGATAATTGGGGACTTGCGTTATTACGGTTAGAATCCCTTGGGGAAAATAAAAGCTTTGAATCCCAGAGTGGATCTAAATTAACGCCCCATATACCAGAATGGACCAACATAGAACAACCCCTTCCTCAAGCAATGGCAGAGTAATCCAAATGATCAATAATCTTCCCATAGGTGTATTTGATAGTGGCGTTGGAGGCATCACTGTTTTGAAGGCACTTCAGGCGCGAATGCCTCACGAAAACTTCGTCTATCTTGCAGATACGGCGCGGCTTCCCTATGGAGAGAAAACACCGGATCAAATCAGATCTTATTTTAAGGACGTGATGGGATGGATGAAAAATCATCCTGTTAAAATGTTGGTTGTGGCATGCAACACCTCTTCGTCGTTAGCATTAGAAAACCTAGCTATGACTTCCTTTCCTATTATTGGAACAATCCAACCGACCGTTAATCAGGTTGCACTGACTCACAAGAGACTGGGAGTTATTGCCACCACTGCAACTGTTCAAAGTAGGGCCTTTGAAAAAGCCTTAAAAAAGGCTAATCCAGATATTATCATACACTCTGTGCCGTGTCCTAAATTAGTTCCGTTGATCGAAAGTTATAACCTTAGTAGCCCAGAAACACGAAGTGCCCTGCAGGAGTATCTGCAACCTTTGATAGATCACGACATCCACGGCCTTATTTATGGGTGTACCCATTACCCTCATTTATCTTCCTTGGTTAAAACTTTATTGCCCGAGGGGGTTATGATCATTAACCCTGCAGAACATATGGCGACCGAAGCATGCTCTTTATTGCAAAAAAACAGCCTTCTGAAGACTGAGGTAAATTCCAAAACCCTTTTTTATACAACAGGTGACCCCAAAATATTTCAGTCCTCTTTGAAAATGTTTTATGGGGAAGTGACAACCATAGAGCACATTGGGTTTTGAGATATAACGCAGGGCGCAAGCTTACTTATCTGGGATGACAGCCTTTCTTTCTTAAACAAAGAAGTTGTATTTGTGCAACAAAATAGTTGCTTTTTGATAAGAAGGGGGGGCAAAAAATTGTACTAACTCAAAAAATGATTCATACAAGACGTATTAGGTATTATTTTTTTAAAGGAGTTTAATTATGAAGAAACTATTAATCGCTGCAGGTCTTGTAGCAGTAACTACCCTGTCAGCTTCTGCTGCGCCATTTAGCGGTCCCGCTGTTGGTTTGGCTCTTGGTGTTAGCAACATGTCTAACAAAAATAGCCAAACACCTTTTGGTGGTAACCCTTTCGGAAACGTTGGTAAGGCTTCTGCTACAGGATTCAACGGACGTGTTTTTGGACAATGGAGCACAATTCGTGGTTCCTTCCACTTTGGTGTAGACCTAGGCGTTGGTGTTGATACAGCTAAGACTAAGAAGACCATTTCTGGTTCATTGAATAGCCTAGGTTTCACACAAGCCCAGCTTAACACTTTGATTGGTACTTACAAATTGTGGGGTACTGCACTCACGCAGAGTGTGACTGTGACCCAAACCGTACGCAATAACTTCTTTGCTGCTCCTGGTGTTCGTTTTGGTGGTGTTGTGGGTGGTAAGACCCTCGTTTACGGACGTTTGGGTGTGAATGTACAGTTCCAGAAAATTGAAACCAGCATTGTTTGCGGTGGAACAACTGCTCTTCTGAAGAACAATGCAATAAACACACAAGTTGCGCCAGGTGTAGGTGTTGACTACATGATCAATGACAACATGTTTGTACGCGGTCAGGTGGAATACGGTATTGGTGTTGGCCAAACTGGCAAGAACAAGTTCAAGAAGAAGCCATCTTCTTTCGTTGCAAACGTGGGCGTTGGATACCAATTCTAACTTCTACATTGCTCTTAAAGGCAATAAAAACCCGGGGGTCAAACCTCGGGTTTTTTTATTGACTCCCCTATAAAAAAGACCAACAGATCTCCATCTCCCAATCTTGACTTGTACCCCCAAAAGTGGTGTACTAGCTTAATAGAAAATTAGAAAGAAATTAATCCCATGCGTTGTGTTGCCTATTCGATTGCTGATAGATATGATCTGAAGAAACTAGCTGCCTCTCTAAGTCGGCGCAAAGTTTCCTTCACTTCCTTCAAAGAAGCCTTGTACTTACCTAAATACAAAGATTGCAAGGATGTTTTTGTTTTTAATTACGGATGTTTAGTCTTATGGGGCATTGAGGAGGAGGATGACTCTTTATTAATCAAAAGCCTTGCTGCATTTGAGAAGCGACCTTTGAATGAACCCATCAAGGACAGTTGTAGCTATTCTATTAATCAATCTAAAGCACCTTTCATGAAGGAAGATATGGTCTACCTTTCCAGTGCTGACCCTCTAGAAAAATTAGCTTTTTCCTATGGAATGTCCCAATCAACCAAATTAATTGGTTTTGAAAATATTTTAGAAACGACCATTTCACGAACAGAAAAAGTCCCCCGGGATTTGGCTGAAAAGGGACGTATCTACTTATCTAGGCGCCAGATTGCCAAGGAAACGGGTAGAATCTTTATTGTGCGTAATTCGATTAACCTTCATTCGGAAATTTTGGATACACCTGATTTTTTCTGGGAACATCCTAAATTAGAACCCCTTTATAAGATATCGATCCAGGATCTTGAAGTGAAACCCAGGGTTGAATTGTTGAATAAGCGTCTTGAAATGATTCAAGAGTTGTACGCTATTTTAACAACCGAATCTCAACATCGTCATTCCTCATTTCTAGAGTGGGTTATTATTATTCTAATTTCGGTTGAGGTCTTTATTGCTCTTTCAAAAGATATTCTAGGAATATTACACCATTAGGGATTTTCATGTCCTCCATTAAAACAAATCCCCTTCCTATTTTTGATAATTTGGAACGTCTAAGTGCGGAGTGTACTTTAAATCACCCTGCTCAGCCTCTTTCAAAAAATCCTGATATTCAACTAGGGGATTATATTTTAGGTCGTAATTTTCTCTATGCCTATAGGGGGAGTGAAGCCACTTTTAACGCTTATCGCCGCGAGATAGAACGTTTTTTGGCTTGGTGTTGGTGGATTCAGAAAAAATCCATCAATGACATCAACCGAGAAGATATCGAATCCTTCCTTGCCTTTTGCGAAGCTCCTCCTTCTTCCTGGATTGGGGTTAAAAATGTGGCAAGATTTACAGGAGAAGGGGAGTCCCGTAGCCCAAATCCCACTTGGCGGCCCTTTGTGGTGGGGGTTACTAAAAAAGAGCACACGCAAGGAAGAGAGGCTGATCCTAAGAATTATCGCCTTTCCCAAAGTGGTCTTGCAGCGATTTTTGCGATCCTTAGTAGTTTTTATGAATATCTCATTCAAGAAAATAAAATTGAGGCAAACCCTATTCGTCAAATTCGCCAAAAAAGCAGATATATTCGAAAAAAACAATCAAACGTCGTCATTCGACGTCTCTCGGAACTTCAGTGGGCCTATGTCATCGAAGTTGCTGAAAAAATGGCACGCGAAAATCCCGATCTCCATGAGCGTACTTTATTTATTATGAATGGGTTGTATGCCATGTACTTGCGTATTTCCGAGCTGTCAGCCAACTCTAGGTGGACCCCAGAAATGGGAGATTTTAAACGGGATACGGAAGGAAACTGGTGGTTTACAACCGTGGGGAAAGGCAACAAAGAGCGGATGATTTCTGTAAGTGATGCCATGCTGAATGCCTTAAAAAGATATCGAACCTACTTGAAGCTATCGCCCCTTCCTTCCCCTGGCGATGAAACCCCCTTAGTTTACAGCAATAAAACCAGAAAACCTATTACCAGCACCCGCCGTATCCGGGAAATTGTTCAAACCTGCTTTGATCGTGCGACTGCCGAACTAAGGATGTCGGGATTTGAAGAAGATGCCGATGCCTTAATGTCCGCAACCGTACACTGGCTAAGACATACAGGCATTTCAGAGGATGTTAAAACCCGTCCCCGGGAACACGTCCGAGATGATGCGGGACATTCCTCCAGCGCCATCACCGATAAATATATCGATATTGAATTGCGCGCCCGCCATGCCTCGGCTAAATCCAAAACTATTAAACCGTATTAGTCTTTATAAGACAAAGCTTCTTGCAATTTCGCCAAAATAAGTGCATAGAAGAAGGTGGAATCATACCCTAAAGAACAAAAAAGAGGAGGTAGGCTATGACCGACTTTCGTATAGAAAAAGATTCTTTTGGAAATATTAATGTACCGAAAGATAAATATTGGGGTGCCCAGACAGAACGTTCGTTGACAAATTTTAAAATTGGGGACGAAAAGATACCCGCTCCCCTGATTCGTGCCTTTGGAATTCAAAAAAAGGCAGCAGCCATTGCAAATGAGTGTATTTTAGGGCCAAACATTACAAGCGCCATTGTAAAAGCAGCAGAAGAAGTACAGCAAGGCAAGTTAGATGATCATTTTCCGCTGCTAGTCTGGCAAACAGGATCTGGTGGTCAAACAATGATGAATGTTAATGAAGTTATTGCTAATCGTGCCACAGAAATTTTGGGCGGCAAAGTGGGTGGTAAAAAAATTGTTGATCCCGTTGATCATGTTCATCTGGGGCAATCTACGAATGATTCTTTTCCCACAGCTATGCATATTGCAACTGTATTGGAAATCCATCAGACCCTCCTTCCTGCGTTAGATTATTTTTACAAAGCTTTAAAGATCAAAGAGGAAGAATTCAAAAAAATCATCAAAATGGGTCGTACTCACCTGCAAGACGCAACCCCTCTAACCCTTGGACAAGTTTTTTCAGGGTATGCTGAGCAAATTAAGCTGGGAATTAATCGCGTTAAAGACAATCTTCAATATTTATATCCCCTCGCCCAAGGAGGGACAACTGTTGGCACAGGGTTTGCCAGCAGAAAGATTTTTGCAGAAAAATTCGCGGAAGAAGTTGTTCGGCTTACAGATTTTCCGTTTATTTCAGCTCCCAATAAATTCGAGGCAATCGCTACCCATGATGCCATGGTGCATTTATCAAGTGCTTTGAATACGCTAGCTGTATCCTACATGAAAATTGCGAATGATATCCGTTTGTTAGGGTCTGGCCCCCGGTGTGGTATTGGGGAATTAAACCTACCTGTAAATGAATTTGGATCCTCCATGATGCCAGGAAAAGTTAACCCCACTCAAGCTGAGGCCATGACCATGGTGGCGGCTCAAGTCATGGGAAATCACACAACGGTTAGCATTGCAGGATCTAATGGCCATTTTGAATTGAATGCCTTTAAGCCTGTGATTATCTATAATGTACTGCAGTCTATAGAGCTTCTTTCAGATAGTGCCCGCAATTTTACGGATAGGTGCGTGATGGGAACACGTCCTCATATGGAGGTGATTAATAAAAACCTGAATAACTCGTTGATGTTAGTAACAGCCCTTAGTCCCCACATCGGGTATGAGAAGGCTGCTAAGGTGGCTGAAAAGGCATACAAAGAAAACATTACCCTTAAAGAGGCGGCCCTTACGTTGCAATATGTTGATAACCCCGAGGATTTTGATAGATGGGTTGATCCTAAGAAAATGATTGGCCCCCAAGAAGATAATAATGATGATCAGCAATATTAAATTAAAAAAATATTCTGTAACTTTGTGGGGCCATCGTACCAGCGTGACTTTGGAAAATATTTTTTGGCAGGAATTAAAAAAGATCGCTCTTCAGAAAAAGGTCTCTATTGCTAAACTCATTCAGGAAATTGACGACGAGCGAGGAAATAATTTATCCAGCGCCATCCGTGTCTTTGTTTTGATGTGGCATTTGCGAGAGGAAGAATAACATTGTCACTTTCCTATATGCCGAATCACTTTTTTCATAAGGGTTGGGAAAGCATGATGATGGAAATCTGTGGGATGTACCCAAAGGCCTGGTATAGGATCTTCACCTGTTGCTCGTAAAACCCTTAAATATAAATGAAAATGAGTAAAGGTGTGTTTTATAACGCCAGGTACTTCTTCCCATTCAGCATCACAAGGCTCATTTAATCTTTGTTCTACCATACCTGGTTTTTCATTTTGCCAGGGACTTGAGGGGATCTCCATCATCCCCCCCAACAATCCTTTTTCGGAACGTCTTCGAATTAATACTTCTCCCTGGTGATTTTCAATCCAAAATACCGTTCCATACCTTGAGGGTTTTTCGACCTTGGGCATAAATTTGGGATAAGATTCCTCTAGATTTTTTTTGTGGGCCAGGCAAAATTCTTGGACAGGGCACGCGGAACATAACGGAGACGTGGGTTTGCAAATCATGGATCCCAAATCCATCATAGCCTGGGCATAGTCTCCTCCATGGTGGGAGGGGGTTAAGGAGGCGGCATATTCTTTAATCAGAGGTTTAGATTGGGGCAGGGGGGTATCAATGGCAAATACCCTAGAAATAATGCGATCCACATTGCCATCCACTACGACGGCAGACTTTCCAAAGGCAATGGCCAAAATGGCTGCGGCGGTATAGGGCCCGATGCCTGGAAGACTAAGCAACGTTTGCTCATCCTCAGGAAATTTCCCCCCATAATCCTGGGCTATAATCCCTGCACACTTATGCAAATTCCGAGCCCGGGCATAGTACCCTAATCCCTGCCAGGCATGGAGTATCTCATCTAGGCTTGCCTTTGCCAGGTCATGAATGGTTGGCCACTTGGTAATAAAGAATTCAAAATAGCTAATAACCGTTGGCACGGTCGTTTGCTGTAGCATGATTTCACTCAGGAACACATGATAGGGATTAGGCGCTTCTCCTAATCGCGCCCGCCAAGGAAGCACACGTTGATGAGCTTCATACCAATTGAAGAGGTTATTTTGGAAGTGGATGGGGGAGATTTTCATTTAATCATTTTTGTGAATCTTTTTATGGTCCTGAAGTATTAATATCCCATACAGCCCTGCAGCCGCAATCATATATCCCATGACTACCCACGCAATGGGAATCATGGTGCCGTCGAAAATCAGAGACGTGAGAGAAATCACAATGCTGATGAAACAGAGGCGAACGGTGCAAATAAGGGCGGCAGAGGCGCCTTTAACCTCGGGGAAGACATCCATGGCTTGGGACCCGAAAATCCCCATACTCAGGGCAACACCTGCCGAGACAATACACATAGCAATGGTAATGAGGAGGGGGGAGCTGTTCCTATAGGAAAGATAGACCAAAAGGGCTGCTCCCAATAGGCCAATGATCAGACCTGCTTTTTTGGTGGCATAGGGACCATACCAATCAATACCCTTGGCAGATAGAATACTAAAGGCCATAAAGACCGCCATGATGGAGGATTGGTAGTATCCAAATAAAGTAGGCTCAACATCCATGTGGCTGATAAAAATGAGGGATAGGTTAGCGGTATAAATGATTAAGGCGTTGTGGAGAAAGGTAAAGATCATTACCTTGGCGGTAAATTCAAAATTGGACAGGAGTATCCCATAATTTCTAAAGGTGCCTCCAAAGGAAAAGGGCGTACGCTTTTTGGGAACCAAGCTTTCATGAAAGAAAAATGTCAAAAAGACTAAACAGAGGACACTAAGGGCAGCCACAATGGCAAAGTTCATGCGCCATCCATAAAAGGCCCCAACCCAACTGCCAATCATGGGGGCAATGGCCATGGAGGCGGCAATAATACCATTTAAGATGCCTAGTAATTTAGTCGCTTCTTTATTGGAGTAGAGGTCGAATAAAGTGGCAGCTGTTACGATCATGAGGGCTCCGCCACCGACACCTTGGATAAATCGCCAAAAAATCATAATCTCAATATTGTGGGCAATCACACATCCAACGCTGCCAGCAAAAAATAGGATGGCTCCAGAAAGCAAGGTTTTCTTGCGTCCCCAAGCATCCGATAAAGGCCCATAGATTAATCCCGAGCAACAAAGACCAATGAAGTTCATACTCAGCAACATTTGAAGAATGGCCTCAGATGTTTTAAAATGATTCATGATATCAGGGAAACTAGGGACGTAAATATCCGTTTCGATTCCAACAGAAACGAAATTTAGGATTAAAATGAAGAGTGTTAACAGTTTGTTTTTTTGAGAATGTGTTTTTTCCATAATTCTTTCCGATCACCCCCACGAAGGTGGGGGCCCACAGATACCTCTGAGTAATGCATTGAAAGTGCTACCGCACATGGACCCCCTCCTTCGAGGGGATGGTTTATTAAGGAGGGTGGTTCATATTTTTCACCCATTCTTGTACTCTCTCGGACCACCCCCGCGGAGGCGGGGGCCCACAGCACCTCTGGGTGATCGCCTTAAAAGTGCTACCGCACATGGATCCCCTCCTTCGAGGGGATGGTTCCTAAAAAGGGATAAGACACCATAGAGAGGGCGTGTTTATTCCCCTTGCTTTGCCCCAACAGCGATCAATTTTCCAGATTCTGTTAGGAAATAAATCAAGTCATCCATAACGATGGGGGATAAGAAAACACCCCCTGGCAATTCCAATTCATTCATGATCTTGCCAGTTTCGGGTGAAATGGCCAAAGCCTTCTTAGTGGATCCCGCCACAATCAATTGATTGTTGGCAAGAAGCGGACCAACCCATGAAATACGTCCTTTTTTGCGATCTGCCTCTTCGTACTGAGGCAGCTGCGTAATCCAAGCGATCTTCCCTGTTTTTTTGGTGCAGCATACCAATTCACTATTATTGGTGAGGGCAAAAAGAAATTCTCCGGAAACGGCAGGAGCAGAGCTCAGACTGAGGGGTTTTTCCCATAATCTGCTGCCTGTTCGAAGGTCGGTTGCGACAAAATTTCCACTCTGAGAAGAGGCAAAAACGATCCCTTGATCAATCACAGGAACGGCGCGAATTTGACCAATCATCGAGGTAGAATCTAGCCCATGTACGACAGATAAGTTTTCAGACCACAAGGGATATCCATTCTTAGCATGAAGAGCAAAAAGCTCGCCCGAAGAATAGGGCACAACCACCGTTTGATCCCATACAGCCGGGGGCGCACCCCCTAATACAGCAATGGTTTCCTCTTGTCCGGAGTGTTGCCAAATACGTTCCCCCGTTTTTGTGCTGAGGGCGAGGAGATTATTGTTGCTGGTTACTACATACAATTTGCCATCTTTTAGGGCAGGCTCGGATCTTAGGGCGTAAGGGGTGTGAACACGCCATAATTCCTCGCCATCCTCGGTTTTTAGTTTTACGATATCGCCACTGGACAAAGCCACGTATAGATATTTGAATTCGTAGGCCAATCCCCCCCCTAGAAACTTGGATCTGTTTTCAACGTCAATGTGTTTTGACCATTTCTCGTGACCTGTTTTGGCATCAAAGGCCCGTACTTCATGCGAGCTGTCTAGGGTATAGAGGACCCCATCCCCTCCAACAGGGGAGGTAACCAAGAATCCTGAAGCGCGATTTCCATACCCAATGCTTTCTTCCCACAAAATCCGCTCTAAGCCTTGGGCCTTGGCATGACTTGGGGCATGATGGGCATTGCCTCCTTTTTGAGGCCAGGCGATAATGGTATCAAGGGCAGATAGATCAACGGCAATCGAATCGGCATTCATATCCTGCTTTAGGTGTTGATCAAAGGATAAGGCAGATAAACGATTCCCCGGTAACGGATCTTTCTTATCCGAATCACATCCTGTTAAAGCAAGCCCTGCAAGAGCCACCACTAGAAATCTATAAAGGTTTTTCATTGTACTATTTTGTTCCTAACTTGTCGCTGGCCACATCCCGCATAATTTCCGCCCGTTTCTTTACAGGGAAAATAGCATCCTCGTCTTTGGAAAGGGCATTAAATAAATCATAGGCCTTTTGAAAATCTTTTTCTTCAAGGGCCACAAGCCCCATAATTTCCCTAGCAGCTCCTTGCCAAGCCCCTTTTTTAGTGGCGATAGGCTGAGCATGGGTTTTGATTTCAGAAATTTTCCCGTGATCCAGAGCCAAATACGCCCATTTAATCGCGGCCATATCTTTGAACTCAGGGCGACTCACCTTCTTGAGGTAGGTTTCATAGACCTCCATAGCATCTTTAATCTTATTACTTTCTGTCAGCAATCCGGCCACCATTAAATAATAAAGGTCTCGATAGTTAGCGGTTGCATCCATCATATAGGCTTCGGCCATTTGGATGGCTTGGCCCAAGTAGGCATCCTTGCTTTTTTGATCAAGCTTTGAAGAATGGCTGAGCCCCACCAATTCCACAACTTTTGCATAGTTGGCAGCCGACTCAAGGTTTTTAGATTTCTGATAATTCGTCCACAGGATATACCCTGTCGTTCCCACAAGAATGGCTGTCACAACCCCATAAATCACCTTTTGGTATTGCTTCCATAATTTCAGGAGGCGTTCTTCTTGTAAATCTTCTTCAACTTCGCGAAAAATATCGTTCAATTTTGTTAACTCCTAGATGTTTAACAGGTGTGCCACGCGCATCTTTCAATTAATACCCTGCAGATTCAGTTTATGCAACAGGAATTGTGGGGTGGCTTAGACAGAAAGAAGGACTCTGACCCCTGTACTAAAGCTTCTTTATAAGCTCCCGAATTTCGTGTTCTATTCCAAAGCTTTTATTTTCTGCATCCAAAAGTTTTTGTTTTACAATAACATGTTCCTTTTCTATCTCGGCACTTTTCTGAAGAATGCTCGCCCATAATTTACGAGCTTCTTGGAATTCTGCATCGTGTCTTTTTATTTCAGCCGCATGTCTTTCATCATCTTTTTCCATGTTTTTTCGAATTTTATCAGCGTCTTCCTTAGAAACACGCCACATCCATAGGAATAGGCCCCCCATGCTAATAACAATTGTGAGAGTTTGTGCCCAGATCATTTCCATAATTTTATATCCTACTCCATTTAAAGCTTCTTCATGAGCTCTCGAATTTCTTGTTGCACAATAAAGCTTTCTTTTTTTATCTCACTGCTTTCCTTTTCTATCTCGGCACTTTTCTGAAGAATGCTTGCCCATAATTGACGTGTTTCTTGGAACTCTGCATCATGCCTTTTTATTTCAGCTGCATGTTTTTCATCATCTTTTTCCATGTTTTTTCGAATGGTGTCAGCAGTTTTCTCAGAAACGCGCCATATCCAGAAGGATATACCCGCCATGCTAATAACAATTGTAAGAGTTTGTGCCCAGGTCATTTCCATAATTTTATATCCTACTCAATTTAAAGTTTCTTCATGAGCTCTCGAATTTCTTGTTGTACAATAAAGCTTTCTTTTTTTATCTCACTGCTTTCCTTTTCTATCTCGGCACTTTTCTGAAGAATGCTTGCCCATAATTGACGTGTTTCTTGGAACTCTGCATCATGCCTTTTTATTTCAGCTGCATGTTTTTCATCATCTTTTTCCATGTTTTTTCGAATGGTGTCAGCAGTTTTCTCAGAAACGCGCCATATCCAGAAGGATATACCCGCCATGCTAATAACAATTGTAAGAGTTTGTGCCCAGGTCATTTCCATAATTTTATATCCCATATATACATATATCGTATAACCATTAAACTACATTAGAATTATTTTTATGACAAGAGGGATTTTTAGAAAAATTCAAAAAAGTCAGATTTTTTAACCATCCTCGCGTCTTTTTCAACCACCCACACACAGGTGGGGGCCCACAGCACCCTCTGGGTGATACGATGAAAAGTGCTACCGCACTATGGATCCCCTCTTCCGAAGGGATGGTTTGTTAAGGGGAGTGGAAAGATTTGGAGATGGCTTGAAAAGATGGGAAATAATTTCAATCTTATTAAATCCATTTGAAAAATAATGTCATAGAGTCTATACATCTAATATAACTTTAATATTATTATAAAGGAGATATTGCGATGAAAAAACTTATTAAATACACAGCATCCATTGCTTGGGTGTTGCAAACATTATTAGCGCCCGCATCTTATGGGATGATGACAGTAGAAGACTTCACACAAACCGATGAAACATCTTTTGGTAATGCACAAACAGCCTCTGTGCAGTGTAGGAAGTTAGAACCAGATTTCTTGCTCATTGGGGTGACGCCCGGGTTTCAAAGTGATAGCCCAATCATTTCTCTCGAGGACGAATTAAATAGGTCCCCTCACCCTAAAAAAATAATGGTACAGGGAGGAGTGGATTGCTGGAATTTACTTATACGTAGAGGAGTGATATACCATGTTGAATCCTTGAATATAGACAGGTATCCATACGATACCCATATAGATCCATTGGCCGGCACTGCTTTAAGGGAGTTAAATGACATCCTTGCTGGGCAACATTTGCCTTTGCAACATCTAGGGCTCTTCAACTCTAAGTTATCAATGGCGGAGCTAGATACCCTAAGACAGGTAATAGGTAACTCTGCCAACTTACGGAGTTTATATCTATGGGAGTCTTTACCAGAGACGGAGATGTCCCTAGACAATTGGGGGAGTTTTTTGGATGTCATCGCCTCTAGCAGTATAACTGAAATTGAATTACAAGGGCTATTGCTTACTCCAGAGTTAATGCAATTAATTATAGATAGGTTACAAGGCAAGATTACTTTCCTTTCTCTTAGAGACTCATCATTGGTGAGGGATGAAAGATGGGCAAGCTTTGATTGGAATGATCTTTTCCAGAAGGGGTATAAGGAACTAAGTATGCGTCTAGATGCTGATGATGCTATCTTGGATAACCTTGCAATCGCTGCACGAGCAGCTAATTCTGTTGACGGCCTGGCTATGCATATTAAAAAGCGTCAACCTTTACAGGCCTTACTAGAAAATCATCCTTCCCTACAAGTATATACGATTCCAGTCATGGATGGGAACGCATTTGAAGAAGAATTTGGAAGTCTCGCTAATCCTGGAATAATCCCTGGTTGGATAGGAACCACCATAAATCATGGATTAAGAAAAAACAAATTATATGAGTCTATAGGGGTAGTTTTTAAGCGCATTAATCCATAATCCTGAAACTTACCCACAACCCTCTAAAATCAGCCCCCTTCTTTGGGGGCTTTTTTTATGTCATTGAAATTAGAAAACGATCCCCCTTTTTTTTCAGGTGGTTTTGTGGTGAAGTGGGGCTAGAATACTATAAGCCCATAATAAGGAAATTTTATGTCTAACAAAATGCCGAACTCAGAAATTTCTTTGCATGAGATGGCTAAGGCCATTCGATTTTTAACGGTGGATGCGGTTGATGCCGCCAAGTCTGGACATCCAGGGATGCCCTTGGGGATGGCCGATGTGGCAACGGTCTTGTTTACCCATTTTCTAAAGTTTGACCCTAAGAATCCCAAATGGCTAGATCGGGATCGCTTTATTTTATCGGCAGGTCATGGGTCCATGCTGCTGTATTCTTTGCTCTATTTGACGGGCTACAGCGAAATGACCATCCGGGAACTAAAGCGCTTTCGGCAATTTCATAGCAAAACCCCTGGTCATCCTGAATATGGCGAAACAGAGGGTGTTGAAACCAGTACCGGACCTTTGGGACAGGGGCTGGGGAATGCCGTCGGAATGGCCCTTGCAGAGGCAATGCTAAGATCCAAGTTTGGATCAGATTTGGTGAATCACCATACGTATACCATTGTCGGGGATGGATGTTTGATGGAGGGGATTTCCCAAGAGGTTATTTCTTTCGCGGGCCACATGCGCCTGAATAAACTGATCGTGTTCTTTGATAACAACAGCATTACCATTGATGGATCCACGTCTCTGAGCACCTCGGAAAATCATCAACAGCGGTTCGAGGCTGTGGGGTGGAATGTAATTCTCATCGATGGTCATGATGAGGATCAGATTTATAATGCGATCCAAAAAGCACAGACCTCTGATAAACCCACGCTGATTTCCTGTAAAACCATTATTGGATATGGGGCTCCTACCAAGGCAGGGACGTCCAAGGTTCACGGTTCCCCATTGGGATCTGAGGAAGTTGCGCTCATGCGTCAAAATCTAAATTGGCCCTATGCCCCTTTTGAAGTTCCTGAAGATATCTTAAAGGCCTGGCGAACGGTTGGAGAAAAGGGAAAATCCCTGCACCACGCATGGCTGGAAAGACTGCATGCGGCACCTGAAAACACGCGGGATGATTTTCTAGATAGTCAAAATAAAGACATCGGCCCGGATTTCAAATTTGCCTTAAGGTCCTTCAAAAAACAAGTGGCTGAAAATCCCAAAGCTATGGCAACGCGCAAAAGCTCCGAGGAAGTTCTAAATGTCCTTGCCCCTCTGATTTCTCAACTGTTAGGAGGGTCAGCGGATCTAACGGAATCCAATAATACCTTTGCCAAGACCATGAAGGCGATTACCCCTGATGATTTACGCGGGGACTATATTCACTATGGGATCCGGGAGCATGGCATGGGGGCGATTATGAATGGCCTCACACTCCATGGGGGCTTTATTCCCTATGGAGGCACCTTCTTGACCTTTTCCGATTACATGCGGCCCGCAATTCGTTTGGCAGCCCTCATGGGGCAGCAGGTGATTTATGTGTTAACCCATGATTCCGTAGCCTTGGGGGAGGATGGCCCCACGCACCAACCTGTGGAACACCTCATGAGCCTTCGGTTAATCCCAAATCTATTAGTATTCCGTCCCGCAGACACCATGGAAACCGCTGAAT
The DNA here is from genome assembly GCA_964402405.1 of uncultured Hyphomicrobiales bacterium. GTDB lineage: Bacteria > Pseudomonadota > Alphaproteobacteria > UBA7879 > UBA7879 > CAYOCE01. Next base: position 24,181 of record CAYOCE010000011.1, read on the forward strand.
GTTGGGAGTTGGCGCTGGATCATAAGACAAGCCCTTCCATCCTGGCTCTAACGCGGCAAAATTTACCCCAAGTACGCCAGTATTCCGAGGCGAATCTATGTGCCAAGGGGGGATATGTTTTATCTGCAGCCAAAGATAAATGGGATATTAGCTTAATTGCCACGGGATCCGAAGTAAGCTTGGCCTTGCAAGTCAAGGAACTGTTAACCCAGAAAAATCTAGACGTAGCCGTGATTTCCATGCCTTGCCTTGAGTTGTTTGATAAACTTTCCCCAACAGAACAGCAAGAGATCTTGGGACACCATGCTATTCGGATGGTGATTGAGGCCGGTGTGACCCGAGGGTGGGAAAAGTATGTGGGAGAGAAAGGGCTTGTTATCGGCATTGACCGATTTGGCATTTCCGCCCCTTATCAGGATGTAATGGAATTTTTTGGATTTACGGCGGATAAAATGGTTAGTCGTATTATACAGTTCCTAGAAGGATAATAAGGTATAGAATACATATGATTATAAAAGCCATGATGTTTCTACTGATTGTTTTTAGTTCACCCACAGCTTTTGCCAAAACAAGGTCTACGGCATCAGATACGGTGACGGCAAAAAGTATTTATGCACAAATAAAAGCCACCCATATGGTTGCACAACATCATTATGAAAATAATAATCTTTCCTACTCAGGTATTAACGTTAGCAACGCATGTACCCTAAAAAATATCCCTGTTGTGTGTGGCAGTAATTCCAGTAGGTTTGGAATTTCTAGAAATGGCACGTATTCTGTAACCAGTAGCTCCGGTGGGGCACAAGTAAGCATTAGATTGGATAGAATAACCTATCCAATAGGTCGTATACTTGAAGCACAATTTAGAAATGATCCTTTTTGCTCTGCACAATATAATTCTGGAGTTATAACAGCTACGTGTAGAGCAGTAGGTAAAAGTAATGCTAATCTAGCTACCTGTAATAGTGCCTGTAGTGGGGCAACGAGTGATAAGACAGGACGTGCCTTTGTCACCTGCCTGCAAAACGCCGCTTGTATTGCTGCGGGCATTACAGCAAGTACGGATGACACGGATTATGCCTCATCTAATTTGGGTAGCATCAGCAACGTTAGTAGCTATTCGAATTTGAATGCAGGGGTTACTATTTTTGGCTATGTTAATAGCTGTCATAGTGCTATTGTAGCCAATATTCATGGGGATATAGAGAACGATGACCTTTTTACTCATGCCATAATATACCATACAGGCCAATATGGTATGCCTACTAACAGCAATTGCAACCAGATGCTTATCCAGGGATCTGATAGCTCTCAGGAAATTCATCTTGGATGGCTTAGCAACAGTGAGGCTGCCTTTCATCACTGGTGTGACTATTGGGGTGGCCAATGTTATCTTGAGCTGGCATAATATTACGGATAAGCAAAGGAGAAAATAATGGTAACAACAGTTGCAATTAATGGGTTTGGGCGTATTGGCCGATTGGTATTTAGGGCGCTATTGGAAAGTGGCCGTACGGATATAAAGGTGGTGGCGATTAATGATTTGGCCGCCCCCGAAGTTTCAGCCCATTTGCTGAAGTATGATTCCATTCATAAAACCTTACCCGAGGGAGTCACGTTGGAAGGTAATATGCTGAAAGTGATGGGCCACCATGTTCAAATGTTGTGTGAGCGCGATGCTACCAAGCTTCCCTGGGGCGAGTTAAAGATAGATGTGGTCCTGGAATGTTCAGGGGCATTTACAGAACGGGATAAGGCGTCCTTACATCTGACAGCGGGCGCTAAAAAGGTCTTGATTTCAGCGCCTGCAACGAATGCTGACAAAACAGTTGTCTACGGGGTGAATCATCAAACATTAACGCCTGCGGATACGATTGTTTCCAATGCATCGTGCACCACCAATTGTCTGGCCCCTGTGGCCATGGTATTGGATCAAGCTATCGGCATTGAGCGGGGGTTTATGACCACGATTCATGCGTATACGGGAGATCAGCATCTAATTGACACAGCCCACAAAGATCTGCGGCGGGCGAGGGCAGGGGCTCTGTCCATGATCCCCACCTCCACCGGTGCTGCCAAGGCCTTGGGGTTAGTGCTGCCGAATCTAACGGGTAAACTCGATGGGACAGCCATCCGAGTTCCGACGCCTGATGTGTCCTTAGTGGATCTAACTTTTGAATCCTCTCGTCTCACAACAGTGGATGAAATTAATAGTGCTATTCAGAAGGCTGCAAGGGGAGGTTTAGAAGGTATTCTGGATGTGAATGCGGCCCCGTTAGTATCCATTGATTTTGTGCACAATCCCCACAGCTCTGTGTTTGATCTAACCCAAACCTGTGTGATCCAAGGATGTTTCTGCCGGATTCTTTCCTGGTACGATAACGAATGGGGCTTCTCCAACCGCATGCTCGATGTGGCACGGGTGATGGGGGAGAAGTAATCTGAGAACGAAATTTCAAAAAAACAGACTTTTTGAAATTTTTTATTAAATTATTTTTTTTACCCCCCTTGTAATCTTCGAAAACAAGGGTATAAAGAAAATAATTACTTTAATATTTATAGAAAGGATGTCACCATGTTAAAGAAAAAAATGCTCCTAAGTTTAGGATTTTCCGTGTTTTTACCCCCCCTTGTTTCTTGCTTAAGCTCAAATGAGATTGATTTACAGGGAAATACTTATAGCTCAGCCTCTACAAGTGCGGGACCTGTAAGATCTGAGGTAGTTAAGAAAACAATAGCACAGGGAGGTGATAGGTGGACAAGTGATGAGGGCCTAGAAAGGTTCGTCTCAGGTGAATTTTTGACTGATTCTGGAAAAGTCATGACGCCAGATTCTTTTTCTGTAATGTTAAAAGAAAAAAGTGAACAGTTGGTAGACAATGTACTTGAATCTATAAAAATAACAAGAGCGAATTCCAATGCAGAAGACAAAGTATCACGCTTGACCGAAGCACAAGAAGCCGGCTTTAAAATGCTTGAAGATTTTGTTAAGAAAAGCAGAGGGATGCTTCCTGCCTTCTTTGGTCAGCCACAAAATCCTGAAAATGAAGATAGACTTACCGAGCTAAAGAAGCTTTTCTACACTTTCACATCATATTCTGCAAAATCTGAAGCGGAATCTACAAGACAAGATATAAAGAACCTGCTTATAAAGGATGGACTTATGTCTGTTGTTTCTTTTTTGAATAGATATGAAGAAACAATTCAAGACCCTCTTCATAAGGCTTTATTCCTCTTAAGGTGTGCACAATTGCGGGGGTTTGGGGGAGAAGGTAGGGATGTGTTCTTTATACAAACACCTCTTGTTAATTGCCCTGTATTTAATAACGACGAAAATAAATTAAAAATAGTACAATTACTTGAAGGAGCTAGAATGTCTTTAAGGGATGTTCCAGAAAGCCGGAGAATTAGCCTAAACCATGTTGCTCTTCCAATTGAACCTTTTTTCTCAAATTCGACCCCTTATTCTCCTGGTTTATTAAGAGGATTAATTGACTATAGTCTTTTCCGATTCCATAGAAGAGCACACCATCAAGTAGAGGCTTTGGACCAGTTGAGGAAGACTTGGGCTTCAATAAACTACGCTTGGGAAAATGATTTTGCCCCTCGTCAAAGTCCTACGGAGAAGCTTTATGAGAGCGTAAGATTAAAATTTTTGAAAGCAATGCAATATAGAGGATTGTTTGTTGCTATAGGTGATAAATTTACAGATTCAGATATAGAAGACTCATATACAGTTGCAAAAGTTGAAAATGTGGATCTCTTGAAAAATATTTCTTTCGAGGTAAAGAAGATAGTATCAAGAAAAGAATATCTGGATATTAAGGGATTTGAAGAGGATAAATATGAAGGAGACGAAAAAGCTAAGGTCGCTGCACGAGAAGAATTTTTTGCATCTCTTGCGCCAGACAAGCAAGAAAAAATGAAAGAAAAGGCCAAATTTTTAGGACTGCTTGGCCAAGTGACGTATCAGCTTGCCCGAGTGATGCGTGAACCTACAGATAAAAAAGTCTATTTAGAGAAAGATCTAAAGAAATTTAAAGAAGCTGCAGCTTTAGTTGAAATCCCAGAGGATCTAGCTGATTTGAATTTTGGTGATAACGACAGGTTTGATTGGATAAAGTCTATAACGGCTGAGTTAGAGGACGTAAATTTAGCTAAAGACCCACAGGGGCTAGCTAGGGTTAGTGTTGGTCATAACTACACACTTAGCTGGGCAGAGCCTGTGATGGCTCAATTAAACGCCAACCGAAAGGGTGGAAATTTTAATTCGGAGTTGCTTGCTTCTAATGGTTAAGCTATAAAAAATAAAGGATGATATCCTTTATGAACTTAAAATTTATGGAAATGGCATTAGAGGCAGCACGTCAGGCTGAATCCTTGGGGGATGTTCCCATTGGGGCCGTCTTAGTTGATCCGAATGGTGTCGTTCTAGCGGTTGCCGGAAATCGGATCATTCAGGATAACGATCCCACAGCCCACGCAGAAATGGTGGTGTTGCGGGAGGCAGCAAAAAAACTGAGCACCCCACGCCTTGTGGGGTGCGCGTTATATGTTACTCTCGAGCCTTGTCCCATGTGTGCCCAGGCCATTTCCTTTGCCCGGATCAAGACCCTTTATTTTGGGGCGTGGGATCCAAAGGGGGGAGGGGTGGACCATGGTCCACAAATATTCAATCAACCCACCTGCCATCATAAAACGAAATTCTTCGGAGGCATTCTGGCGGAGGAAAGCCAAACCCTCCTCGAGTCCTTTTTTCAAGAACGCCGAGGAGGGTAACACTAGGCGACTGTCATCAGCTATTTATTCGAAGGAATAACCCGAACAAGTGCAGGGTCTACTTTATCATCCTCAGCGTGAGTATTAGCGAGAGCCTCTTGTTCCCTATCATAGTTTGCATACATTTCCATTACATGAGCCTGTAGTTCATCTACAGCTTCGGGAGTGGCAGGTAGATTATTAGAAACATATTGTACAACGCTTTCCTTAAATTCATTACTATAATAAGGTGCAGGTT
>CAYOCE010000011.1:29297-34632 GCA_964402405.1 uncultured Hyphomicrobiales bacterium
AGCTTCTTTTATAAGTAGACCCATGGGATCAAAATTGGCAGAAGGTCTAAATTCAATAGTTTGATGTTGAGAATAGGTTATACTTCCTTCAATATAATGAGGCCTACCTAGAGGGCAAGGGGGAATTGTAGCGGAAGGAAGATAGGCACTACCTATCAAAGGCATCCCCGAGTCATCATATAATCTATATACCATAGATTTGATCATCACTTGATAACCATCCCTGATTGCATCCCTAGGAAGAGTATCTTCCTTTAAATGAAGAGTGCCGGGTGTTAAAACAAGTGTTTGATCTTGTTTTTCCTGGAGCCTGGTAATTAAGTTTTGTATGCCCCTAATTTCATCAGGGCTACTTCCCTTTTTTTTCAGCGCCTCTAGTTTTTCTTCAGATATTCTAAGTAAATGAGATTTCTGTTGTTCTAATTGCTTAGTAGCTTTCTCAACTGTAAAACGGTAGAATTCATAGACATTCTGATCAGGCTGTGTCAGCTGATATTCTCTAGTTGGTTGATCTGGATATTGTACTGTAACGTAAATATCTTCAACTTCTAAAGGTGTTGTAAAAAAGTTTTCAAGCGTAACAACGGTGCGTGAACTTGTTCCTACACCAGGTTGATTTGATTCCTCCATCGCCCCTACATTAGCAATGAGGGATAAAAATAAACTAGAAAATAATGCGGGTTTTTTCATGAGATATATTCCTTTTAAGTTAATTAATATTAAGATAATTACTTTCTCGAAATTTTCAAGGGGCTTTTTTTCCATGGCTTATTTCTTTCGCTCTAGATTGATATCTGCCTTCTCATAAATAAAAGTCTTGCGTATTTTAATAATTATAGCTATCAAATAATTGATCTGAATAATAGATGTTATTAGTATACTGTTTTTTTATAAGGGAATTTCATGAAAAATATTGCAAAGAAGTTTTTTTCCTACATAACGCTGGTTGTATTTCTAAGTCAATCCATAATGACCCAAGTGGTAGCCATGTCAGCTGAGGAGTTTGCAGACAAATCTCTGCACGCATGGATACCTGTTTCGCTGGCAGAAGGGAACTTTAAAGAATTTGAAGCAAAACGAGCTACGGATGCTGCTGTTGCGGATGAAACATTTTTCGATTCATTAATACAAGACGCTGTCGCATCCCAGGATCAAGAAGCTGCGGAATCTCCGGATTGGGATAAATCTCTTGCCACCTTGGCTTATATTTCCCAGTCTATGAGAGACAAGGATTCAGAAAATGGCTTTGAAAACTTTGATACGTTTTTCCAAGTTAATATCCACAGATTTGACCCAGATTTTCAAATATTTGCCAATCAGATGAGGACTTTTGTGCGTTGTGTGGAGGAATCCGATAAAGCAGAACGCACCCGTCTTTTGAAGGCGGCCGTAGAGAGTGGCAACTTAGGGCAGGGCGTGTTTTTACTTGAGGCCTTTCGCAAAATGAAATGGGATTCTTTTGAAAACCTGAATGCATACACCCAAGACCTTATAACACGCATGCCAGATTCTCCTTATTTTGATCCCTATAAAAAAGCTCTTAAACTCGAAAGCCAATTAAAACAGCATAAACTTAGGTGGCCTCAAGAAGGCCTTAATTCAGAATTTCTAGATGCGATGGATCACTCCTTTAAAGATTTATGTGCAGAGAGCCATCAAATAGTGGATTTCATGATGGGAAGATTAAGATTTTCTTTAAATTTATTCATAGGATGGGGGCAGGTTTATTCTGTTGATCCTTCTCTTGTGAGAAACGCCCTAATAAACTCTCAACATCCTATTGTTCAGAAAAGGGTGTCCGAGGCCTTAATAAACTACAATCTATATAGGTTTGGTGGTTGTGACGTGGGCAGTAGTAGGCCTTTTTATGAGTTTGTTAAAAACCTTTTTGAAGGATTAAATAATAAGCCTTACTTTATTTTAAAAATGGCGGAGGCTGCAGTAAGATTCCAATTCCATGATCATACCGTTCTTGATATTGATCCTGAGTATCTAAAAGGGGGGCTAACTGCACTGGCCGACAGTGGCAGCCTTGAAGCACGCGTATTCAGGGCAAAATTAAATATGGGGGGAGATATAAATTCCCTTTTTGAAGAAGTTAAGAATCTTGAGCCTTCTCCAGAAAAATACGAATTATTACCTTGGGTAGCGGGTTCATCTTACACCAGAGCTACTATTGATCGTTACCGTGCAGTCTTGAGGGAGCTTAATGAAAACTATCCTCACTCACAAAAGGGGATGCACATATTAGCTTCCTTGGGGGATGCTCCTCATCTAGGTAATGATCAAGATCCTACCGATGAACAATGGCGTCAATTACTAGACGAAGTTGTTCAACTTCCATGGGTGACGGAACGAGACAGTGGACCTGATAGATTATTCCAACACTTATTTCCTGCAGTGTATTCACATCTAGATTTTACCAAGTTGGATCCTGCTGTGGTTAAGGATTATGATGATCAAGCGATTAGAATGATACGTCATTTTATGAGTGTTTGTTATTATAGCATGCATTTCAGATCATTTGTGGCCCTTCTAGACAATGATTTTTCACAACTTCCCCCTATGAGCGGTCATTTAAGCGCTGAATTGGGCTATTATTTGGGAGATGGTTTTGACTATTTAGAAAAATTATTAAATAGACAGTTAGAGAGAAGAAATCAAGTAGCTGAAGAGGTTGCAGAGGGGAGCGGTGCTGTAGTTGAAGAGATTTCTGGGAATAAAGTAGCAGAAGCCGCTGCGAGGGTTGTTGTACAACGTAAACCAACACCTAATTCTTGTTTTGGATTGCCTGATGAGTTGGAAAGAATGATTTTATCATTTTTAACCTTAGAGGAGATGCAATTTCCCCGTTCTTTATGGCAAATGAGTCAGGGGTTTGCACGGCGTTTAGAAGAATCCCTATATCATCTTCACATTGATGAAACTGTAGGACGACCTATTCAAAATGCTGAGATCTTTGATCTTTTTCCTGGTCTACACTCTTTAAAGATAACAAGATTAGCAGATTTTAGTCCATTTGGGCTACTGCCTAGATCCTTAAGAGTTATTGATATGAAGAATATTCTTATGAAGCATCCAGTAACAGGCAATATTACCCTGTGGGGAGATATTTTTCGAATGTTAGATAACGTTGGTGTATTTTTAAATACGGCCCCCACCATATTGGATAGTGTTAGGGATGTTTCTGAATTAACCATACCTCAAAATCTATGGCAAAGGATGCCCAGAGGACAAGAATCCAGAATTTCTAGATTGAGTATTCTTGGAAATGGGCAAGATATTCCCGTTGCGAATCCTCGCCAGCCTAGAGTGATGGAAGTGCCAGCCCTAGAGCATCTAGATGTGTCAACCCTCCCGGCAAATCAAGTTCTAGAGGTGTTAGGTGATTTGAATGCGCCTAATCTTCCGCTTCTGACGTTGTCAGAAAATGTAGTTTCTATGCCTGCCCTTAGAGATATCCCTCTTTTACGCACAATTTCAATTTTGGAAATTACTCGGGGAACAGTGGCTTTAACTCGTGAAAATTTAGAATCTCTCTTAAATAAGATGCCCGCCCTAAAAAAGCTTACCCTTGATTGGAGTGGAGATATGACTGCAGAAGAGGTTTGGGGACTGCTTCCACCTTATCAACTAGAAGAATTAACTATTAGGAACCCTGTTGCTTCATTGCCTATCAATCCACCTCGTACTTTATCTTCCTTAACAGTCCAACTACAAGATGGAGAAAACTCACACTCTCAAGTTGCTTTGAGGGGTTTGAATGCCCCAAAAATTCAGCCGGTTGTCTTACCACAAGGGGCAATTTCTCTGGAAGGTGTTCGAAATTTTCGTATTCTAGAGAGAATATCAGAAGTAGAAATCGTAGCTAGAGGAACGCCATTAAGTGCTAAAAATTTACGAATATTTTTGGGAAGAACCCCCGCTTTAAAAAGTCTTATTCTTGATTGGACTGGGGATATGACTGCAGAAGAAGTTTGGGAGGCCATTCGAGGTGTAAGCCTAGAGAATTTAGAAATAAGGCGTGTTATTAATTCATTACCTTCTTCGGACCTTCCCGCTAGTTTGTCTTCCTTGAGGGTTCGATTACAAGATGGTCCAAACCATAGTTCTGAAATTAGTTTGAATAATCTAAGAGAGCTTGAAGCTCAATCTCTTACTTTACCAGGGGGCGCAGTTTTTCTGGAAGGTGTCCAAAATTCAGATCTTCTAAGCAGAGTTTCAGTAGTAGAAATCCAGCCTGGAGGAAGTTTAACCCGTGAAAGTCTACGATATTTTTTGACAAAAACGATTGCTTTAAAAAGGCTTACCCTTAGCTGGTCTTCTGGGTTGATGACTGGCGAAGATATTTGTCGAGCCATTCAGGATAGCGATCTAGAAAGATTAGAGGCATTGGATATTAATCTTGTTGGCGGGGCTTGGCAGTCTTCTTATCTTCCCGTTGTATTACCTAGCACTTTATCTTCGTTAACCATCCGATTAAAGGATTATTCTGACATGATGGAGCCCTATCAAATTCTAAGAGCTAGTGGATATGATAAAGTGCTGAGAATAAAGCAAGCGGCTGGTAATAAAGGTATTCCTAGGGGACTAGCAGATTTATTGACTTTATCTTTAAAAAGCCTATATCTTAACCTTCCACCAAGAGGTGGATCCGTAGGTGCAGTTCTTTTTGCGACAGTGCTTGCGCGACCAGATGTAGCTGTGCGTGAGGTTGTTTTCCCAGAAGGTTATCCATATTTTGATTTGATCGTTGATGCGTTGACTGGGATTCAATATGTTCCAGCTCAAGACAATGGGGTAAGGATCAGGATGGAATAAAGGGGCTGGAATAAACTAAAATATTTATTTTTTATTTCTATGGAGATCATCTCTTTCTCTTTGGCCTCTAATGAGAGAGAGTCTAATGGTAGTCTCTGTTTTACAGGGTCATCTGGCCCTGATTGATCATCTAGGGGGTCATCTGGCCCAGCTTCATTTGCCCCTGTTTCAAGCTTCTCTAATTCGGCATAATTGAGGGTGTACCATTTGGTTCTGTTAGACTTGTGGGAACTATGATAGGCAGACTCCACCAATCCCTTTTCTTTCAGGTTAGAAAAGATACGGCGTAATGTTTTATCAGACCAAAAGGGAAATTGTTCTAACCAATCTTGGTACGTATTGTAAATCCAAGGTTTATTATCAATTATTTTATTGGATTGATTAAGCCAATAATGGAGTTGTTGTAAAACAAGGGCTTCGTTTAAGCCGAGTTTGAGCGCCAAGGTGGGTAATATTTGGAGGGGGGCTTCGTGAATTAATAGTTTGCTCATGATTGTCTTCTCCTGTCAAAACG
>CAYOCE010000012.1:0-33777 GCA_964402405.1 uncultured Hyphomicrobiales bacterium
CGTTCTTCCAAAATACCCTCACCAAAGGCATGGATTTTCTTAAACGAGAAACCCTCAAGGGCGCCGTTGGGGCCAGTGTCAATGCCGCCTTCGGTCACAGAATACGAGCCATGGATGTTCTTGAAGGCATTGGGACAAGTGTCCTCGCCGATGTCCTTGCCAGCACAGGGGGAGATCTTCATGCAGATGGCACCCTTAGTGACGCTGGACAAACGGCCTATCACGTGGCCTCTGGCGGGTTAGTGGGTGGATTGATGGGCGGAGCAGAAGGCGCCATGGCCAGTGCCGCCGCCAACCTGGTGGCGGATCTGACCTTTAAGGGCCTCGTGCCAAACAAGCCCACTTCCCTAGATTCCGATGAACAAAAGGCCTACCATGAGGCCATAGACCGCACCGCCATCGCTGCCAAACTCTTTGCCCCCATCACGGTGATGCTGGCAACGGGTGGCAGCGCTGTTGCTACAGGTACTGCTATTGGGACTAGCTCTGCTGTGATTAATGAGAATCATGCAGCACACGCCATTATGGAAATGCAACAGCAAGCTAGGGAGGAAGAAGAACAACTGGCCATCGTCCTAGAGCGTAGCAGAGACGAAGCCTTCGAACGACAAGGCGGTGCCGGGGGATCAGGCCTCACGGACGCCGACTGGCAAAGTATCGCCGTAAGTGGTAAATTGGATGACTTACGAAGCGGGCATGACGCCATGGAGACGCTCCTAGAACCTATTGTTCAAGGTTCAGGTGCAGAAAAAAGGCCCATCACGCCTCCCCGCAGGACAGATACAAAGCTACTAACAGCGCGGACAGAACCAACCATCGAAGGGATAGGAAACTATCGGGATCGTGTGGATGAAAATGCAACTCTCGGCGATTATCTAGCCAGAAAAGCCATGGGCGTTGTGGTGCAGGGGGTAGAGGGACAATTAAAGGAAGCAGCTCAAAAAATCCAAATTCCTATATTAATTGCCAAAGAGATTTATGGCGCTCTTCCTTCAGATGTGCAAAGAGTTTTGGAACCTGTTAAGAAAAGCGTTGAAACCGTTGGCAGCGTGCTAGGTAAAGGTGTTGCCATGTTCGAACGGGTAGGAGAAACCGTCGGAACATATGTACGCCGCAAAACCAGGGACGATTGGAGTGTGTTGTCCCAGAGCGATGCCCAGGACCTGGGGGATTTAACGGGATTTGCCGTATCTTTCGTTGCAGCAGATGTGGCAATGAGAGGAACCGGTAGAGCCTTCACCGCTGCGAAAGCAGGGGCTAATGCCCTGAGAAGAGCTGAGCTGCTAAGTGCCTTCGAAGGGGCTGGGAGTGGGAGCGGCGGACCCCTCTTGCGCACGCAAGTTGGTGGCATTAGGATGGGGGCTACAGCTGTTGAGGTTTCGGAGGCTGCGGCATCTAGTAAGGTTACGCCTACACTACAGGCACTAAATTTAGAGTCAGGCCCCAAAACCCTAACCCTGCTAGAGCAAAAAATTGCCTTGGGCGAATGGCGGATAGTGGATGGTCATACCATCAGGAAAGGCCAGGAGTGGAAAACCCTTATCCATGGGCGTGGGCAGAAGACAAAAACGCCAGGTCATGCGATGGAGTCGGCTAAAGTAGCAGTACAAATGGCCAAGAGTGGCGAATATCAAGCCGTACATCTGGATCGTGGTTATCACCGGATCTTGCGGGATGCTGGTCACGATATTAAACTCCCCGTCAATCGCAGGCCTGATGTGGTGAGTACCAAACATGGAGGAAGGGAGTTTGATGTGGTAGAAATACGCTCGAAGAGTGATTTACCACTAGATTTAACAACTCGAAATCTGCAAGTTAGTGATCAGCTAGAATCGGCTGGTATTAAAGTTAATAAACCAAAAGTTAAAGAAATTCCAGGGTGGGATTATACAAACGGGAGGCCAAAAACATGATTGGAAGTATTATATTTTATGATTGTCAAAAATCAGATTTAAAAGGTTGGTTTGATTATACCTTAGATTGGATGAGGGCCCACGAATTTGAACCTAATACAATGGGGTTAACAGGTAGAGCTAAATATATGACCTTCAAAGGTGGGCAAAAAATATTAAAAGATATGGACTTTCAAATTGAACACATGGAATTTCTTGCAGGAGGAGAATCTAAGACAGATGCTGGATGGAAATTAGCCTCTTCTTATTCTGTTAAGGAGAAACGAGCTTTTGTTTGCTTTTATGAAGACACAATCCCTTTTGAGAAATCTATAATTTTAAAGTTGACATCAGATCTTGCTGCTTTTTGTAACCCCAAATATGGATTTGCATTCCTTAGAAGTACTAAAAATAAACCAAATTATTATGCTTTAGGTTTAGGAACAGGATTAAAATGGCCCCAGCCAGGTCCTGAAAAAGAAGAACATGAACTTGTTCAAAAATGGCAAGATGTTTATGAACCATGGCGCCCTACCCAAATCTACAAAACCGGTGACCTTCGCGATGTGTATCCCTACAACTTCATCTGCCAGGCGCATTTGGATCGTGTTGTCCATGGAAAAACCTTGAAACAATTCATCAACCAACCCGGCTATGGGACGCTTGCGCCCTTAACCGACACCCTCTGGACTTGGAAACTCACCGCTGATGAAGAATCCAAGGTGCGCGAAGAACTGCGGGATACGGGGATTTTATTGTGTGTGTAGGTGCGCCGTAAACTTCTCACCACCCTCCTCATCTTCTCCCTTTTCTGCAATAACCTCCACGCTCGGATTAATTTAGAACCTTTAGTAGCCGGGGATATCCTCAAAGGCATTGGGACAAGTGTCCTAGCCGATGTACTTGCCAGCACGGGGGGAGACCTCCATGCAGAAGGCACCCTCACGGATGCAGGGCAAACGGCCTATCATGTGGCCTCGGGCGGGTTAGTGGGCGGACTCATGGGAGGATCAGAAGGCGCCATGGCCGCCGCTGCCGCAAACCTGGTAGCTGACCTGACCTTCAAAGGCCTCGTGCCAAACAAGCCCACTTCCCTAGATTCCGATGAACAAAAGGCCTACCATGAGGCCATAGACCGCACCGCCATCGCGGCCAAACTCTTCGCCCCCATTACCGTGATGTTCGTCACCGGCGGCAGTGCTAATGCCGTTGGTACCAGTATCCTTACAAGCTCGGCTACGATCAATGAGAATCATATGGGAATTCACTCTGGACTCACCGAAGAAGAACAGCAAGTTGTAGATGAAAAGATCAAAAAGGTAGCGAAAAAGATCGGAGGAGCTGTTATTATAGGTACAGAAGAAACGCTTGAGTTTTTGAAAGATCACGAAGATTTAGTTATCAGTGGGATTGCTGCTGCTTTCTATACCAGTCAGGGTAATGATCCTAACGCTTTTGGAAAAATGCAGGCCTTTACAAGGATGAGAATGGCTTTAACTCGGCCCTCTGTTTCTCCAAAACAACTTAATTCTATGAAGGTTTCAAAGCGTGATGGGGTTGGGGGCTCTGGTGGTGCTGGATCCTCAAAGTTGAAGCCAAGTGTTGGCCAAGAGACTAGAGTTAAACCTAGTGCAACTAAAGTCCCTGAAAAACCAAGTGGTTCTGGGGAAAAGGTTCATAAGAATTCCTTACAATATGTGGGCGATACGCATGTTTATGCTATAAAAAGACCAGGGCTTGGACATAAAATTGGTGAAAGTGCTCAAGGTGTGAGAAAATTAGATGGATCATCTATTAGAGCAGAGCAACAAGCAAGAAGATTACATCGTGAAACTGGTCAAAAACATGAAACCAAGATTTTAAGAACTTTTGGTAGCAAGAAAGAAGCTAGAGAATATGAGACAAGATTTATAGAGAGGTACCGTAGAATGTTTGGTGAAAAAACACTTCCGGGCAACAAAACAAACAGGTGAGTAGAAATGCATAATAGAAAATTTGTCCCAGGTGGAGTCGCCCTTGTTAAGGGCCGTTTGAGATATGGGTTAGATGCAATGGACCAAGACGGCATTGAAGCACTAATCTTAAAACAAAATGGTTTCTTAGAAAATGCGCCTTTTAAATGGGTGGGATTGATTTACCGTTATGGGATTAAGAATACTTTAAAACCGTATTATCAAAGGATTAATCAAAAGTATGGGGATATTCCCGTTGCCATAGAAATTAAAATGGAAATCCTTCAAGCAGCAGATCAAATTAGTGTTGATTTGCTCCGAGATATCTTTACCGTAGGTGCTCTTGAGTGCCTCATTGACATTGGCCGTAAGTATAAGTTGCCAACAGACGTCTTCGTTGCAGAACGAGCTAGGTATAGTGATATTCCAGAAACAGCCGAAAAAATTCAAGCATTGCCTACTCATCGGTTGTTGAAAGCAGTATAAATACTACGGGGGCGGTGATTCAGGCAATGACAGCGGTCGCCCTCACGTCCCTCTGTTCTACCGCTGCCGTATCCCTCATGAACCATAATGGCAATGTCCTGGAGGCCGCAAAAGATATCGTAGCTGCAGACAACGTTAAGAAATTAGCTATGACCATGATCACTGCTGGCATCGTCGAAGGGATCTTCTGCGGCCTGGATATGTCCACCGTTTACAAAGCCCCTCCCGGCACTCAAGCAGCTTCTACCACTGGCATCGAAGCCGCCACGGGCTTTGCCAAAGACATGGAAACCTTTATGGGCCACCTGGGCCGCGAGACCATCCGCACCGCCGTCAGCTCGGGCCTCTCCGCCGCCACAGGCGATGAAGTAAACCTAGGCCGCGCCGCTATCCAAACCGTGGCCAATGCTGCCGGAAAGACCGCAGCTGGAATGGCGGGGGACGGAAAAGATGCTGGTACCATGAGTGATTTGGAACATATGGCCGCCCACTTTGGGACAGCAGCCGTGGTGGCTGCCGTCACCAATCCAGATGATCCTCTGAAAGCCGCCCTTGTTGCAGGAACCTCCGCCGTCGTCGCCCATAAAATGGCAGAAATGCTAGCCCCCGATTATTATAGAGCTATGAAGCAAGAAGAATAATTCAAAAAAAATCATTTTTCTGTAAACCTCAGAAGATAAGATATTTTTTAGCTATTTTTTAAATATTGATAGTAATTTAACGCATGGAACCCCAGTAAATCTCCATATAGTCCTCAATTTCTTACTTGAAACTAATCCGAAAATTTGATAGTTTTTGATTATATTTGATCATAAATTTTATTTATATATTTTAAATATTTGAACTTTCTACGGTACCCTAAATGCCAAAGCTACTAAATATAGATTTGTTTCTTAAAAATATTCTTGTCCTGATCTTTTTGCAATTTGGGCTTTCTTTTGCCTATGGGATGGAGTCAGATGAAACCGGTGGCTCTGCCAGTGGAACGGTAGGCTCTGCTGCTGCACCTATGAAAGAAGAGGGTGAAAACTCTGACGAGGAAGAAGGATCTTCTTCTGCCACCCCAAAAACAGCAGCTGCTCCACCAAGTGGGCGATTAAGTCCTATTTGCAGGTCTCCTATTCCTGAGGATCCAAACCTTCCTCGTGGGTGTGTAGATCCCAGGGTTTATCGATCCACCCTCAATATTGCTACTTATAATGGTGAAGAGCCAACGCCGATAAGAGGTTCCGTAGCAGATGATTGGCATCGATCCAAAGCTCGGGAGCTAATGGACATTTGTAGAGTAATGGGGATAATTAGGAAGCAAAGAAATTTAGCTTTAGCAGGCATACGTCTTATTTATGAATATCAAGGTATCATGCATTCTACACCAATTCTAAACTTGGACCCTATCTTTGTTAGTGGTGTTGATTCTAAAATTATGCCCATATCTGAAAGCATAGACACCACAAATGAACTTACTGTTAATGGGCGTACGCGATTCTTACGTAGCATATCAGATGAATTAGAGGCAAGAGATATCGAAACTCTACAAGATATAGCAATTAAAAATTTGCAAAAATTAGCTGAAGATATTACAACAACTAAATTATCTCTCAACAAACTGAACGCTTGGAAAATTCTTATTTTTGATAGACCAGGGCAGATATTTGAAAAATTTTTTCATAGTGAGCAAGTTCTTAAATTTTATCTTCTTAATAAAACGCGTGAAATTTGTGAGAAAATCATACCACTGTTACCAGGCGAGCACGCTGAAATTAGGATTGTTCAAGTGATTTATCATATAGCAACTGTAAATGGAATGTGCCGTAACTGCGCTATAACATACTTCTTACTGTCTGAACAACGCCAGCTCCAGAGAGTTTTTCAGGAAACCCTCATAAACCTTTTTAATCTTAGAATAAAGGAAGATGCATTATCCATTTTGATAGAAGTTTCAGGCTTAAAAAACTTTGATTTACCTGCAGAAGCTCATTTAAATAAACTTTTAGAAAAAAGCAGCCTCTCCATAGATGCCTTCAAATTTTCCCCCCATATTGCTCATCATTGGCTGAACCCCAATATTTCTTATTTGAATACTCAAGAATTAGGGGTATACTCTCCACGGCATGGAGAGCATTACATATTATTCGAAGGCGAACGCCATTTATTTTGAAAGGAGTACATATCATGAATAGATCTTATTTTAACAATAAAAGATTAATGATTCTTTGTGTTTTATTGGGGGAGCAAGTCGCTTTTCCTAGTCAGGCAATGGAGGATGATATACTTCCGTTAAAGAATGCTGCGGGGCAAGTATCAGCAACTTCTACTGAGACTCATTCCAGTACAGAGGAAGATGAACTTTCTTCTGGTAGCAGTGCGGAGGACCAATCTTTCGATGAAAGAATCACCAGTTTTTTAACAAAACTTGAAGAACTCAGCACAGAAAGTGATGATTCAGTTCTATCCTTATTGCAAGAGATCTTCTTAAAAGACCTTGAAAAGGCTACTTGGAAACTAGCGTGCAGGGCATGGGATGCGTATAGAGATAGGCCCCAAAATACTCCTGGTGCACGCGCGATTATGCGACTTGCAGCCATTGGAGGATATACTCATGCCCAGTACGAATATGGAGGTTGGTTACAGCAAGGAATTGGTGGACCAAAAAATCCTGAAGAAGGGTTAAAATGGCATCTGGAAGCCCTAAAAAATGGCTATGAAGAAGAGTGAGCTCCTATCTATTTTTAAGGAGAATCGTCATGCATATAAATATTTTCAAACTACTTTCTGCTACTTCCTTCATGTTCTCATTAATTTTTATAAATCCTTCTTTTGCGTCAGATATACAAAATGGGGATTTAAATGGACAAGATGGTCATGTATCAGAAGGAAAGAAGCCTATTTCTCAATCTGCGCCCACTTCTGAGGTAACAGGATCTAGTAGTGACGATGACGATTTAGAGGGGGTATCAATAGGAAGTAAAGATAGCCATGAAGAAAATATTTTAAGTATCAATGACCTTCAGAGGATTTTAAACTTAACTGAGGAACTTAACATCCAAGATCCAAATCGCCCTCTTCGTCCCAGAGATGAATTTATGGCCTATAGAGAGCGTTCAAGAGCAGCTTTAAATAATCTGTTTCAAGAGGCTCCTATTGCAACTTTAAGAACTTGGCCTTGGTCAAGAGTTATACAGCTGGTAAAAGACAAAATCCCTCATGATCTTCTCACTCCCATTCCCGGAAGTGTCCCCTATCTTTTAGAATGCCGGTCTCATGATGCACGTCGCCACGATAGATATGATGATGAAGAATTTTTAAGGCTTCTATCTGCTTTCTTTAACTATGGTCCTGCTCAACGGACAGTATGGCAAGAAATTTGGTATCAAGAAGGAGAACGTACTCCTGAAGAAATGGCAGTAATTAGCTTTTGGGATTATTTAGCCACAGCAAAGGGGTTTCCCGAAGAAAAATGACCTTTTTCTTTTTTGAAACCTATAATGCGCTTAGTGAGATGATTAAATAAGAGAGGATTTTTTCATATTCAGACACGATTTAAGGAAGAGCGACCATTTTTCTGTAGTGCTAATAAAATAAACTATCCCCAGCCATTTTTAAATTCTTATGATATTTTATTACAAGGATCCTGGCACGGGGCGTTATAGAGCCATCTCCCTTCTTAACAATGGGGAGCTTCGAGGAAAAAGTGAAATCGAAATGGAGGTCTGGCATCAATGCACAAGGCTCATCTCCTCCGTTCTTCACTACTACAATGCCTATATTTTAAATACTTTATATATGAACTCGAAAAATGAAGAAGAAAGACGCTTTTTAGCAAGTATCTCTCCTACTGCTTGGCAACATCTGAACTTCTTGGGACATTATCAATTTTACGCTAAAACTGAGGAAAACTGGCTAGAAAAATTATTGGCTCAATGGGATTGGAAAAAATATATGGATTTTGGTGAAAAATATTAAAAAAATATTCCGTGAAATTAAGGAGTTATAAAATTGATCCAAAAATTATGTTTGGACTCAAACCCTTACCAGTAAATGGTTTCCGGTTGCCAATGTCAATTTTTCTTCATTGCGATAAAGAACCCCAAAACAAATATTGGGATCATTAAGTAGTATGTCCGGAAAAATAAAATCACTTGATCCTTCAGCATTGGCTATTAAAAAACCCATATGTATAGAGATAGTATTTTTTTCTGTGTATCGAGATTGAGTATCTACAATAATTTTTGTTGTAGGATGAACTAACCAATGGTCATCATTTATACCAAGAGACTCTGGTGTTACATGCATCCTGGGATCCTCTGTAACACCTTGATCCGGAACAGGGACAGAAGCAGTGGTTGAAGATGAAGTGCTGGTACTGCAGGACTCACTAGACATCGAATAAGCAGGCAATAGGAAATTCTTTAGAAAAATCAGGGAAATAAATAATTTTTTAAATTTAGTATACATTTTAACATTTTTCCATAATACATTTCATTTTATGGTCTCATTTTAGTAAAACAAATTTTATACTTATTTTTAATGAAATGAAAGATATTTTATAGAAAAATTATTGTGCAGATTTATACATTAATTTATCACCTAAAGTTTCTTCAGGATTTTTTCTTTTACCAGGTCATAAGCCTTAAATGGATCGTAGTTTCTTTTTTCTATACGTTTTTGGGATCATTTGATGGACAATTCGCCACGCACTGCGTGGCGAATTAGGGGTGTGACAATCATTGGGCTAGTTGTTTAGATATTGACTAAAATCTATGATATCAGAGAAAAAATTTCTATCAACAACATCTTCTTGAACGCCATTAACATGAATAAGAACCGGCCTACAAGAAAACCCCTTTGGATACTTGAATCTCTCTAGTTTCGTTTGTATGTCAGGTATAATGGCTGTAGAGATTGGATTTTTTGAAAATTTAATTTCACAGGCATGCAATCCTCCAAATTTTGTTTGAATCAGTAGGTCAATTTGGCACCCCGGTAATCTGGCTGTGGCTCTTTGAAAAAAAGGATTATCAGATATAACATCATCAGGATTGATTCGAAGCGAGTTTTTAATGAGAGTTTTATTTCTTAAAACAAGATTTTCAAATTGGTAACCCATAATACTTTCCCAGCCAGGAAGACTTGTAATTGATTTTAAGGAAAAGTCGTTATTTTCAATCCGCCTGATATTTTTATCAATATATTTCAGATAGAACCTCAAATAGTTATCACTCAGCCGAAAATGACTTAAACTCGAAACATCAGTTGATTTTATAGACCATGTGTAGTCCCTTGAGACGAATCCAGATTTTATTAAGTCTGAAAAGCAGTCACTTAGAAACCCACTTTGTGTTTCACCAAGCATTTTAGCAGCTTCATTTATCTCTAATGGTCCATCGGCCAATGTTTGAACGATCTTTTTGTAAGTTGTACTTTTTTTATTAAACAAGTCAGAAAATATATCATTAAACTCTGTTACAAGAGGACCACCCTTTATGAAGCAAAGATTCTTGATGTTTTCTTCAGCTGATGCGTTTGGATTAATTTCCTCTAGATACCTTGGAACTCCTCCTGTTACAGCCAGAATCTTTATTTTCTCATAGGGCGATATAAAACCGCTCGCCTCTTTCCAAAACTCATTACACTCCACAATGCTTAGTTCTTCTAATGTCAGACGGAAAGAAATACGTCCTAAAAATCCTGTTGACCCGAGAATGTTTTTTTCAATCCAAGTGGAGGAAGACCCACACAAAACAAGCATTAAATTAGGATTTTTTTTAAAGAAAAGGTCCCAAGTATTTTTAAGTTTCCCTAGAAAATCAGGATCTTTTGATCCCATCCAGGAAATTTCATCAAAAAGAACAATAGTGGGTTGATCCCTTATTTTTTCATTCAATAAAAGAAAAAGATTACTCCAATCGTCACTTGTAACATAAGGAAAGCCAGTTTGTTGGCTTAATTGACGCGAAAATTCAACCCTTTCTTTCTGAGCCGTTGTTTCTGCAGTAGGGGGTAATCCAGAGAATTGGTAAAATTTATATCCATCTTGAGATTTTTGACTGGCAAACTCCTCAATAAGACGACTCTTCCCAATACGACGTCTTCCTTGAACAACAACAAGACTGGCTGTTCTTTTTTTCAAGAGATTTTCTAAAGCTTTTAGCTCTTCTTTTCGTCCAACAAACGGTTGTTTCATGGTATATTTCCTTTACATAAGGATATTCTACTACTAAAAAATGACATATGTCAATTTCTAGTACTAAAATAGGTGGTTTTAATTTTACTTAAAATCGACATTTGTTTCTTTGTAAATAAATTTTTGAGGGTATAGGAGGGTAAAAAACGTACGCTAAGTATTTTGTGACTCTCCACTTCTGGAAAACAGCCTAACTCAGAACGAACACTTTTGGGGGTTCTTCCACAGGACTCATTAATGGGAATACGGGTTTTGGGGGAATTTAATCTTCTTGACTTATTCTCACACTGTTATCTTGACCTGGTACTGACTGGATGCCAGTTAAAACATCATGAATAATCTCAAAAGATTGATATCTTCTGGGAAAGAAAACGTGACGTACTCGTGCATCTGGGGTTGCTAAAATCTGAGCAAATAACCTCTTCATATATGACCCCGCCTTCTCCAAAAATCAAGAATATTTATCCAATGCCAATCTGATAACCCTTCCGGTTTTTGATAAGGATTAAGAAGATCGCTATGGAAGTCTTTTCCTGATACTCCCATTAGACTCCCTATCGTCATTGTGAGACCTAGACACCATATTGTTTTACCAGAAGTAATCTTAAAACAATAGTCGGGAAGAAAAATTCTACCCGTCAATGATATATCTTCTTCTGTTGAGATCTCAAATCCTCTTTGGAGAGACAGGGGACCAACAGAATAGATGCCCGATTTCTCTTGATGTGGATCAATGTAGTAGATGGAGGATGAAAAATCTGGCAAAGAGTCTCGTAAACTCTCTAAGTCTGTAAGTGAAGGCGCGAGATAGAGGAAATCTTCCTTTGCTGTCAGATAGTCTTTCTGTAAAATTGTGAGCGGGGATGAGGTGATAATGCCGGCGTTAGGACAGAGCTCAAGTAAATCTGGAAAAAGCTTAGGTGAATGCCGGCGAGATTCCTGGCGTTCTGCAAAAAGATCGAAGGCATCACTTGTTCGTATCTCATAAAGTCGTTCATCAAACGTTTCAAGAGCCTTAGCTAAAGCATTTGCCTGTGTATAGGCTTTGGGTGAGCCCATACTCAACGATGTTCCATGGAACGTAAGGCGAGTGATATTAGAACCACGGGGAAGGGACATATGAAGAGGTAAAGTAAGAGTTCCAGTTAATTTAAGGGGAGCATCAGAAATCACATGGACGAAAAGTGATCTGGTTAACTCTCCCTTGAGTGGGTTAAGCTCTTCATAATCTACAGCCTCTGGATCTTTTATAAAATATGTTTGATCATGGGCGTGAATGATCGGCGTTTCCTCAACAATCTGCCTTAGATGCTTAGGATCCCGAAAATGAACTTCAACTGAATCTTCTTTTGTTTGGGCTGAAAATTGGAGTCGGATCTCTCGAGGCACTGGCTCAAAAACAACGTCTTTAAATTTTTCGCGCCACTCAGCCGCATAACCTGCCTTTGATGTAAGGATGTTTGTTGCCGCAATCGTTCTCCTAAAAAGCCCCCTTGCCCTTCGAGATACTTTAGAAAATTGCACGAAGTCTGTAAGAAGGAAGAAAGAAGCAATACTAGTCAAAATTTCGTCCGGAAGAATGTAAAGTGATTCCCTTTTGCGAAACCTCTCAAGAAGTTGACCCATCAGCTTATCTCCCTTTACATAAACTTCCCAGGAAGGAGCTGTAAGATCTGCATTCAAAATGATTGTATCCAGTATATTAAGCCTCATGGGCCAGGTATAAGTTCTAGGTTCGTGAGCATTAAGGGTTTTTGCTGTTACTTCAATCGAATTGGCCTTAACTCCTTTCAATCCATCTAAAATGTCGATAGCATCAGAGGCTGTAGCTTCTACTCTAAGGTCTCCCCTAATTTCCATAACCCCCATATTTTCAGCGATTGGCAGGGTTAATACCGTTGGTCCTCTCGTAATCCATTTTCCTTTATTAACTTTTGGCAGAGGGGTTCCTTCAGACACAGGTTGCCACCTAGAAGCAGAAGTCCATGCAAGGAAGGAATTTTCTTGAACCAAAATTCCTTCATTGACCAACCCATAATCGCCCTGAGCATCAAATTCTCCGTTTTTTAAAACTAAGGTGGATTCTTTGGTATTTTTAATCCTTATTCTTACAGCCTGATTTTCTCTTAAATAACTTGCAACATCGCTTCTTTCCCTATCTAATATTACTTCCCCAAAATTATAAAGATCGATACCAAGCCCTTCTCGTATTTTTAAGATACCTTTGTTATGAAGAGGCGTTAGACCGTCCTTAGACATCCTTTTTTTACTCCTAATGGTCATATCCAACGTATCAATATGTGTTGAGCCTCTAGTGGTAACCATAGGGACCTCTATTCCAAGAAAATCAGTTTTTACATCCTCGAGGTACAAAAGCAATGAAGAATAGATAAAAACCTTTTTTAAAGGATCTATGCCACTCCCTCTCAAGTGCAGGTGTCCTTGGGAATTAAGGGTTAACTCCAATCCATTAAGGTTCATCCGCAAACCATTGTACAGAGAGGAGGATGACGAGCCCCCTGTTTTTCTTTGAGAGTTATTTTCAACCACAAATTCATCAGCAGGAGTGGGGGATGATTCTTCTACAGACTTTTCCACTCCAGCAGGAGAATTTTTAGATTCAATGCGAACTCGAAGTTGTGTTTCCGGGGAATCTTCTGTTTCAAGAGGATCAATAAAGATATGTAAAGCATCAGAGCTTCCATAGGTTAGGAAAGCATCTTCCTCTCTGAAGCTTGCATGCAACACTTCCACAAAGCAGAATTGCGTTATAAAAAGGGCAATGAAGGTATACATTGATACCTTTTTTAATATTATTTTCATTTTTAACACTTCCAGTATAGTTATCTTATTATTTGAAGGATTAATATTGATATTTTTTATTTATGTCAACCATTTTTAAAAAAATTTAAAAATTAATTATTTAGTCCTTACTATGCACACAGCAAAATCCCCATGTCCCGGAGTTCTTCACGCACCTTGAATTCTTCTTCGGCATTTAGTTTCCAGGTCCAGAAAATATTGGGCGCTTTTTGTTCCGAGTTATTTCCTTATAAGAATCTCGATCAAACACTTTCGTTTTAAGAAAAATATTTATCATTTTCCATAATTTTATTATTGACTTTTATAAAAGGCCAGCATATGCATACTTTAAAAAATTAAATATTATTAAACTTAAAACTGGAAAAAAATTATGTATTTGAAAAATATTGGAATATTAATGCTTGTGCTGCTGGCTGGTTGCTCGCAACCGAAGATAAGCTTAGAAAAAGAACCTCTTACAGGGCAAGAGTATTATATAGCAAATACCGCCCCGTGCCAGGATCCTTGTAATAAAATATCATAAGAATTTAAAAATGGCTGGGGATAGTTTATTTTATTAGCACTACAGAAAAATGGTCGCTCTTCCTTAAATCGTGTCTGAATATGAAAAAATCCTCCCTTATTTAATCATCTCACTAAGCGCATTATAGTTTTCAAAAAAGCAAAAGGTCATTTTTCTTCAGGAAATCCTTTTGCTGTGGCTAAAGCATCCCAAAAGTTAATTATTGCCATTTCTTCAGGGGTATGATCCTCTTTTGAATACCAAATTTCTTGCCATACTGCCCGTTGAGCATAAGGATAGTTAAAGAAAGCGGAGAGAAGACTCAAGAATTCTTGATCTTCATATCTATGGTTATGACCTGCATCACTAGACCAACACCATAAAAGATAGGGAACGCTTCCCGGAATAGGAATGAGAAGATCCTGCGGAATTTTGTCTTTTACCAGATGTATAACTTTTGACCAAGGCCAAGTTCTTAAAGTTGCAATAGAAGCTTCTTGAAACAGATTATTTAAAGCTGATGTGGATTGTTCTTGATAAACCATAAATTCGTCTCTAGGACGAGGGGGGCGATTTGGATCTTGGATGTTAAGTTCCTCAGTTAAGTTTAAAATCCTCTGAAGGTCATTGATACTTAAAATACTTTCTTCATGACTATCTTTACTTCCTATTGATACACCCTCTAAGTCGTCATCGTCGCTACTAGATCCTGTTACCTCAGAAGTGGGAGCAGATTGAGAAATAAGCTTCCCTCCTTCTGACACATGACCATCTTGTCCATTCAAATACTCCTTTTGTATATCTGACGCAAAAGAAGGATTTATAAAAATTAATGAGAACACGAAGGAAGTAGAAGAAAGTAGTTTGAAAACATCTCTATGCATGATACTTCTCCTTTTAATAATAAGAGTTTACATATTTTTGAGGTCTATTGGGATTATATCCTTGCCCTTTTCTAGGAGAGTATACGCCAAGTAATTCTACATTCCAATAAGAAAGTTCTTCCCCCAATAAATGCTGAGCTATATGGGGAGGAAAATTGAGAGCAGATGCGTTAGCCTGATTAGAGATTTGCTTTTCTAAATGAGGGCGTTGTGGGCGTTGAAAGATTTTGAGACCTGACACCTGTGTTAAAATTGATAATGTATCTTCAAATATTGTGTAGGGATGAGTGTTTTTTATTTGGTCATGAAATACTCTTTTTAAATCTCCACCTTCTGAAGATAAAAACCAAGTAGTAGCACAATTTTGGCACATTTCATTAACGCTTACGATATGAATAACAAGTTGATAAACAGTACTTGATTCAGGGATGTGAGCTAAAAGACGAGTACAAATGTCTTGTACATTTTTTATCAAATATAATCTTAGAGCTTGCTCACTATGAAGAAAATCTTCTTCAAAATTTTCTGTTCCATAATCAATTTTTTCTCTCCAACCATCTAAAAATAGTGCACATAATTTAGTTGTCTGTCCTCTATGTTCAGGAAGTAAAGAATTTAGTTTTTGAGATAAGCTAGAAATGATTTGGTTTTTTTCTACTGCTGGTGGAAATTGATCTCTAATAGATTCAATAATAAGATGCTGTGAATTAATATTAATTGTATTAGATTTTACATGTCCTCTACCACCTTGTGGATTTGGTAGTTTGATAATATAAGATTCTGATCCACTTGTAAAAATAGGATCTAGATCTATGATAGGGGTTGATTTAAATTCGCTCTCTTCCCCTCCTAGCTTATAAATTAAGCGTACTCCTGCGAATGCCAAATTTCTTTGGTCTCTGTTACGACCTATTTCCTCACAAATATGCATTAAAAGCTCTGATTTTTCTCGATGCCATATGTCTGCTTGTTCTCCAAAATTAGAGGTATAGACTCTGGGATCAACACATCCGCGAGGAAGAGTTGGATCGCTAGGTACCGGAGATTGACATATGGGACTTACTCGTTCGCTTGGTGGAGCAGTGACAGCTTCTTCTAGAACAGCAGAACCCACAGTTCCGCTGGATTCTCCACCTCCCTCATCTGGATCCATACCATAGGCAAAAGAAAAGCCAAATTGCAAAAAGATCAGGATAAGAATATTTTTAAGCAATAAATCTATATTTAGTAGCTTTGGCATTTAGGGTACCGTAGAAAGTTCAAATATTTAAAATATATAAATAAAATTTATGATCAAATATAATCAAAAACTATCAAATTTTCGGATTAGTTTCAAGTAAGAAATTGAGGACTATATGGAGATTTACTGGGGTTCCATGCGTTAAATTACTATCAATATTTAAAAAATAGCTAAAAAATATCTTATCTTCTGAGGTTTACAGAAAAATGATTTTTTTGAATTATTCTTCTTGCTTCATAGCTCTATAATAAACTGATTTTGTTATTCCAACCATTTCACAGATTTTTTGAACTGAAAATTTGTCGCTTTGTTTCAAAGAATTTAAAGTCGAAAGTTTTTCTGGCGTTAAGGCTCGTGGTCTCCCTCCTTTTCTTCCCTTCCCATGAGCTGCATGTAATCCAGCCATAATACGCTCTCTGATCAATTCACGTTCCATCTCAGAAAAAGCAGCACACATACTAAAAAGCACCATGCCTAAAGGGGTTGTGGTATCAATATTGTTTTCAAGAGATACAAAATTAATTTCTTTTTCTTTAAATTCATTAATGAGTTGTATGAGTTTCAACATACGGCGACCTAACCGATCTAGTCGAACGACACAAACGGTATCTCCTTTTCGAAGTTTATCAATCAGACGATTAAGTTCTTTGCGATCTTCTTTAACACCAGAAACCTTTTCCATATAAATTTCATCACAGCTTGCTGCTTTCAATTTTTGAATTTGAACGTCAAGGCTTTGATCATTTTTTGAAACACGTGCGTACCCAAACTTCATTGAATCTTTTTTCCTATAAAAGTTATTCCAAAAACATAAATGATAGTCTATTTTGAAACCAATAGATTTGGCAATAGTTTTGGTTCACTTTTTTGCCTGTTTTTGACAAAAAATTTAGGGATAGACCTTGGGTCCCAGAAACAGATGTTTTTGGAATAAAGAAAGAAGATAAATGACATCCATTGAACGAACTGCATATCCTCATATTTCAACAAATAAATCAATTTCTGAAAAAACTCTCAATACGTCTTACATTTTGACGAAACAAGAACTTGATTATATTGACCAACATATTCGAGGAAATAGATTGCGATTTAATTTTGCCATCCAACTCAAGACTTTTCAAAATCTTAGTTACTTCGTTGATATAGGAGAAGTTCCGCAGGTTATTTTGGATCATCTAAAAAAACAAATGAAAATACCCCATAATCTCTCTCCTTTTTATGAGTATCAGCCAACACTATCAAGACACCGAATAGGAATACGAGAATACTTGAAAATTACGCCATGGGAATCCAAAGGAGTCGATTCAGCTCAGAGAACTGCCATACAAGCAGCTCATAAGGCGTCTCAAACCATGAATCATCCTGCTGACATCATTAATGTTGTTATCGAAGAGCTTGTGGAAAAGCATTTTGAACTCCCCACTTTCAATACGCTCGATAGGATCGTCCGTCACGTGAGGTTCAGGGTCAATCAAGACATCTTCCAGAGGGTGACAAATCATCTTAAAGCATCTAATCTCCTTGAAAGAATAGACGCCCTTCTTGTTGTTGAAAAAGAAGAAACGTATTCAGCCTATCAGAGACTCAAACAATCTCCAAAAGCTCCCACAATTACCAATTTTAAAGAGTACATCAGCCATCATAATTGGCTGAGGGATTTAGGATCCATGGAAACTTATCTAAAAGATATTACTAAAGTTAAGCTGAAGCAGTTTGCAGAGGAAGCAAAGTCTCTAGATGTTGATAATCTTAAGGATTTATCTGATCAGAAAAAGTATACTCTTATTACTTGTTTAGTTCAGCAAGCGCAGCAAGTGGTTAAAGACGCTCTTGGGGTATTTGTCTGTAAAACACTCTTTTCCGCCCATAAGCGGGCAAAGAGAAAACTTGAAATCTTAAAAACCCAATTTGCAGACAAAACGCAAGATCTTGCAAATCTAATGCTTGGAATGTTAACGGATTACAAAGAAGCTCCAAAGAAAACGAGGGCTTTTGCTTCTAAGTTCAAGAAAAAAGTAGATGATCAAGGAGGAATTGACGAGGTAACAGATATCTGTCAGAAAATTATCGCTTATAACAGCAAAAACCACATTCCTTTTTTATGGGATCACTTTCGGAGTAAACGATCTGCTTTATTTGACCTTTTAAATTCAATAGATATACGCTCAAGCACTCAGAATAGTAGCATTATTCGTGCTTTATATTTTTTAACAGACAGTCGTCATCGCAGGTCTGATTATCTGTCTCTTCCTGCAGATATTGATTTAAGTTTTGCTTCAGAAAAGTGGAAGAGCTTTATGTATGTGGGTAAGCCAGAAGACAAAACTGTAAATCGGCGATATTTTGAATTGTGTATATTCAGTTACCTTGCCAATGAATTGAGATCGGGAGATATTTTTATTGAAGGAGCAGATGCTTTTTCTGACTATCGTCAACATTTGTTAAGCCTAGAAGAGTGTGATCTTTTGGTAGAGGATTATATTCAAGAATTACATTTTCCTAAAAGCGCTGAAGACTTTGTAAATCTCTTAAAAAATAACCTTCTCCAAATGGCAAAAAAGGTTGACAGTCTTTACCCCAATTTACCTGATTTTATCATAGATAAGGATGGTATTCCTCTTCTTAAAAAAACACCCACCTTAAAACCCAGTAAAAAGACGATAAAGTTAGTAGAAAAAATTCATAAAAGAATGCCTGAACGCAGTCTATTAGATACCTTATGTTTAACGCACCATCTTACAGGGTGGGCTCATGAGTTTGGTCATATATCAGGGATGGATTCAAGGTTAGATAATCCGATTGAACGGTATATTCTAACTGCCTTCTGCCAGGGAACAGGAATGGGTCCGACTCAGGGAGCTAAGCATATAAAGGGGAACAATATAACACCTCATATGTTGTCATGGATTAACCGTCGTCATGTCACCCCAAAGCAGTTGGATAAATCCAAAGACAGAATCATTAACTATTCACAACTGTTCCGTTTAACAACCGCCTGGGGAGATGGCAGACGATGTGCAGCTGATGGGACTTTACGCAATATCTATGAAGATAACCTTTTGGTAGAATCCCATATTCGCTACAATGCAAAAGGGGGCATTGCTTACAATCATATCTCAGATACTTATGTTGCCTTATTCTCGACATTTATTCCTTGTGGTGTTTGGGAAGCAGTTGAGATTATCGAGGCTCTTTTAAAAAATGAATCCTCTATAAGACCAGATACCATTCATGCAGACACCCAGGGACAATCAACCGTTGTCTTTGGATTGTCTTATCTTTTGGGCATTAAACTCATGCCACGCATCAGAAACTGGAAGGATTTAACCTTCTTTCGAGTTGGAAAAGAGAAATATAAAAACATTGACGCTTTATTTAGTGATGAAATTGATTGGGAACTTATAAAAACCCACTGGAAGGATTTGCTTCAGGTTATCCTATCAATTAGGAAAGGAAAAATATCCTCATCCTTCCTTCTTAGAAAACTGACCAATTATAGCCGTAAAAATCGTCTTTATCATGCTCTACAAGAACTTGGGCGTGTCATTAGAACTCAATTTTTATTGGAATATATTTCTAACGCTAAATTGCGGGAAATTATTACAGCAAGTACCAACAAAGTTGAGGCCTATAATGCGCTCAGTGATTGGATATTATTTGGTTCCAAGGTAATTGTTGCCAGTAATGACCCGGATGAAATGGAAAAAGCCATAAAATATAACGCTCTCATAGCCAATTGTATCGTCTTACAGAATATTATTGACTATACGTATGTTATCCATCAACTCCAGCAAGAAGGATATGAAATTACCAAAGAAGATGCTGCAAGAATCAGCCCATACATGACAGAACACCTCAAGCGTTTTGGGGACTTTATTATCGATTTAGAAAAATTACCAGAAAACACAGAAATGATTAAAAATGCACGGCTATTTTAAGACAAATTTTTTTCATATTTAGATCAATTTATGGAAAAGTGACTATTTTTCTGTACCTCTTAGAAAACAAGGTGCTTTCAGAGGTTTTAAATCTTAATAATGATTTAATATAGGCGAATTAAAAATTATATTTCATTTTTTTGTTGTTTTTTAGATCAACTATGTTCATTATCCAATAATAAAAATTTTAATTATTCAGAGAGGAAAAAATGTTAACAATATCAATAATTACTCTATTCAAAAATAAGCAGTTTAAAATATCTTTTACGCATCTTCTTATTTGCCTATTGATTTTTTCTCAGGTCTCTGTTTATGCAGGGTTAGATGATGAAGAAGTAGAAACATTTAAAGTAGCTAGCCCTATATGGTATAAAGTTTCTGAAGGTAAAATCTGTGATATTCAAAGTGGTGAATGTGGAGAAAGTTTTGCCAAAAGTTTTTTTACAAAAGCAGGTCTTTCATGTGTTGGTTGTTATCAAGAAACAAAATTACCTGGTAATCGAGGAGTTGACCTGATTTTTCAAGATAACCCTAATAAAGTGATTGTCTTACATGAATCAAAATATTTAAGTAACTCTCTTGACTTACAATTGAGTATGACCCAAACAATGGGTCAACAGCTTTCTAGACAATGGCTTGCTGAAAATACTAAAGAGTTGCAGGTTGGAAATATATCTTATATTAATCAAATTCTTGAATTTATAAACGATGGATACATCTTGGTCAGAACAGCTAATGTATCAAGTGTAAATTATTCTCAAGAAAAGAATATTGCTCAACTTTATGGGGTATATGATACCACCAAGGATGGCAACCAAGAAATAAGATGCACATTAAGACCCGAGCATTTTATTGGTCTTGGTCAAAATGATCAACAAAGCACGGTTCAAGTATACTTAGATGATCTTTACAATACAGTATTGCATCCCAGTGATGTTGATAGATTTGTAAGGGATTGTTTGTATGAAAGAGAATTAGAACCTAATTATCTGGAAGTTCATACAGAATTGATGGGAATTATTTCAACTGCCAATTCTAATTTTACTTCTCAGCAAATAACTCATGCCTTAGCCAGGTGTGGTATTAAGCCTTAACAAATAATCGTCATCAACCAGATAAAGTTGGGGGAGGGTTTGTTTTAGTATTTTAAGACAGAGATTTTTTATACTAGTATACAATCTAAGAGAAAGCGACCAATCCCATATAATACAGATAAAATATAGTGTCTTCAGGCATTTTTAAATCCTTATGATATTTTATTACACAGATCCTGGCATTGGGCGTACATTGATATTGAACTTAGAGAAAGGGCTAAATCTGCTCAAAACAAAACCATAAACCCACCTGATCAACCATGGAAAAATAAACCCAATTTTGTTGAAAAATTTTAGGAAAAGATTCTGAAACATCAAAGAGTTATAAAATTGGGCCAAAAATTATGTTTGACCTCAAACCATTACCAGTAAAGGGCTTCCGGTCGCCAATGTCAATTTTTCTTCATTCCGATAAAGAACCCCGTTTTGTAAGTGGCTTTAAGCAGATTCTTCCAAATGGAGATGTTCATTTTATTACTTTAAAAGATGTCTTTCCTAACTCTGAATTTCCTACTTGTCTAGAATACTATGATGTTTTAAGGGAAATTATACGTCTTGCCACAGGTAATGCAATTCCTAATGAGACAGAAGCCATACAAAGAATAAAAGATGAAGAAACACAATATGAAGAGCTATTAAAAGTATATAAAAAAGCAGGAAGAATTTTACGAAACAAATCGAGGGAAGCAGCTCAAAAATATTTAAGAAAAAAAGGCATTCCACAAGACATATATGATAACTTATCTAATGATTTTTTAGCATTTCAAATTGAACAAACACAGCAAATAATTGACCTTTGTACTAAGCGCCTATTTTATTTAGATCTAAGTGTACAAGATCGAAACAGGCTTACACATTTTGGAAACCTCTTTTTACACAGTGAGCAAGCCGCTTATTTTTATTTTGTAAAATATTTTGAGGATCCAGCTAATATCGAAGCCTTTTGTAGCATTTTCAATAGTAGCTTAGAAGGGAAATTTGTTGATATTTTTACAGCAATTTGTACCAAATTAAATATGTGTAAAAATTGCGCTAAGACTCACTCCATCGCCTCACAGCATATTTTACATCACTTAAAAAGAATTTCTGATCTTTTAAAAAGCAAAGGCTTAAAGAAAGATCCTAGACTTATCACATGGGCATCTTGTCTTGAATCTTGGCCTGATGATCCATTGCCTGCACTTACTACCAACGAATGGAATCCTCCATTTGTTGCCCATTTAAGTCCACAACCTATATAGGAGAAAAATCATGAGATACTTTATTATTTTATTGCTGGCTTTTGTGAATCCAAATACTTGGGGATCGGATTATGATTCGGATTCTAGTAACTCTTCAGATGGTCAACCGATTACACTTCCTGACACTTTCGGGATGACTCCTGCTGAGTGTAGACGACTTTTAGATGAACAAATTGCTCTGAGCATTAACCAATTTGATGATAGATTGCCCCTGGAATTAAAAAGGAACCTTCCCAAAATTGATCCTTATGATAGTGATGATTTTTCAGAAGCAATAACCCCAGAAGGATATCAAAAATTTACAGAAGCTTCCAGAGGTTTTAGAAAAAACGGATCAGAAGATGAAAAATATGCTCCTCTTATGGAAGAAATGGATGCTAGAAGACGACAAAGACAACAATCAAATGGTCATCATGATGAGCATGAAGAAGAAATAGCAGAAGATCCAGCCTCTGCTCCATCTTCAGATGAGGATGAAACATCTTCAGTTATAGATTGGGACATTGCAGATAAAATTACAGAAGAAGCAAAACAAAAACCAGACCCTATGGATTGGTTGTTAAAGATAGATTGGGCATCTTTAGAAACCTTACCAGCTGTTTCTCCTTCTAAAAGATCTTCCATAAAACCAACTATCGAACTACTTAGAAAAGCCAATTGGAGAACATTGAGTTCTTTTCCTCACGATGGGTGGACTTTTGAAAGAAAAGAAGATCTAGGGGCATTAACTGGAAAATGTGACTTATGCAATCATAAACTCCGCTACCGCCATATACTTTCTCACCCAGAAGTTGAGGGGGTCATTTGTGCTGGTGGAACATGTGCGAGTCATCTTTTAAAAGATCGAGCTACCATTGAGCACGAGCGACAAGCCAGACTTTCTTCAGATCCTTCTTTAAATGCCTTAATAGCAGCTATACAGTCTTTGTCGGTAGAATAAATTTTTTACCTTCGGATGGATAAACTATACAAAATATTTAAGAACTTTGAAGTAGCCTAGTCCCTAATTCTTTAGGAGATCCATCTCCATTGACATAGGAATAAAGGGTGGTCGTCGTAATCCCCAAACGCTTTGCCACATCAGAAGCCACAGATTTATGATCAGACATGACTGTCATAGCCATTTTAAGAGTGGATTTATCCATCTTTCTGGGTCTTCCCCCGAGTCTGCCTCTGGCTCTAGCTGCTGCAAGACCTGCCCGCGTTCTTTCAACGATGAGCTCTCGTTCAAACTCTGCGAATACAGCAAAGAGGCCAAACACCATACGACCATTAGAGGTTGTTGTATCAATTTGGGCCCCTGCCCCGGTTAAAACCTTAAGCCCAATATCTCTTTTTCTAAAATCCTCTAGCAAATGAATGAGATGCTTTAGGTCTCTTCCCAAGCGATCCAATTTCCAGACAACAAGGGTGTTTCCAGGCTGCAGAGCTTTTAGGCAATTTGTTAGTCCAGGACGATCATCTTTTCTTCCGGAACATAAATCCTCATAAACTCTAGACTCCCCTACCCCAGCCTCTTTTAAAGCGTCTTTTTGGGCATCTAAAACTTGAGACCCATCTGATTTAGAAACCCTCACATAACCAATAAACATCAATCACACTCCATCCACAAGAAAAGACATATATTATACTAAAACATTGTGTAGATTATTTCAATGAGTTTTTTGGTGATTTTTAGGAATATTTTTTGTGGAATTTGGTGAGCAAGAATAACGGTCGTTTTTTTGGCTAGGTTATCTTGAAAATTTTATCATCAAGTTAGGTTTTCCTTTCTTGAATTTACATGAGTTTTTCGCATTTTCGCAAACTCATTTTTGAGTTTGCATATTGCGTATATATCCTTCATGAAAAAATTTCTAATTTTAACTACCCACAAAAATCACTCAAAAAATCTATCCTTAAAAAAGGCTTCTCGCCGAATGAGAGAGGTTAGAAAAAATTTGGGAAAGATAAAAATGAATTTCAAAACAGACTAATTGATAAAATTAATATGAATGACTTATGGGTATGTTAAAGCTGTTTCAAAAACAGCCCCCTCCTCCCCCAAAACAACGAAGACAGTTTTGTCATCTGTAAAACCCCTAAGCTCTCAAAGTCGGCCATACATTTTCCTTAAAATACTTTATAAGATATCCTTCTCAAAATTGATTTTTCGCAAACTCTCTTTAGGTTTTTTGGTTATAAATTGATATACAATCAAATTGTAACCAATTTGGCTTTGCAAACAAAAAATTGTTGATATCATTACATTTTTAAAAGTTTGGTTGTATTTTGATATATAATTGATTGTATATCAATTTGTAACCAAATCAGGACACAAACAACAACACATCAAAAAGAAATCCTCTTAATTTTAATATATAGTAAAAAACACAAAAAATAACTCTTGATAAAAAACAGGGGTTAAGTTAATCATTAAATTATAAGATAAACTTAAACCTGGATAAAAAAATGAACCCAAGAATAACAGCATCAGAAGCAGCATCCATATTAGGATTATCTGTTCAAGCAATCCACAAACAATTGAAATCAAAAAACCTAGAATGCTCAAAAAGCCAAAATAGAGTTTATTTTGGACACGAAACAGCTAGAGACTTATTCAATTTTAATTTTACACCTCAAATTATCTCTTTTCAGATTGTCAAAGGGGGAACTGGAAAAACATCCATAGCCTTATCTTTTTCTATAAGAGCCAATTTGTATGGAGCAAAAGTTCTTTGTATAGATCTAGACCAGCAAGGGAATCTTACTCAAGCTCTTAAGGTGGATGCAGAAAATAAGCCAGTTTTGATTGATGTTATTAAACAACGGCTAGATATAGAGGATGCAATCGTCCCCGTTTCTCCAGGACTAGATCTGATACCAAGTAGAATAGAAAATGCTGTATTGGATAACTTATTGATGCTTGAAAGACATCCCCTTCACACGGTTTTTAAGGGATCTCTAGAAAAGTTAAAAAGTAAGTATGATGTTATTGTGATTGACTGCCCTCCCGCATTAGGTCAGGCCGTTGCAGCCATCACGCTAGCCTCTGATTTAATTATAGCACCGGTGACCCCAGAAGAATTTTCCTTATCTGGCCTAAAAATAAGCTTTGAAGAAATTAAGGAAATGGAAAAGAAATATAGCACCAAAATTCCATTTAAATTGATTCTTAATAAATTTGACACCAGAACAACGTTGTCACACGAGATACTCACCACCCTTATAAAACATCCAATATACGGCGAAAGGCTATTTAAGGCCTATATAAGGTCGAGTCAAGAATTCCCTAATACAATCTCTTCATCGCAATCCATCTTCGATACGCTGAAGTCTAATTCCGCCAAAGAGGATATAGATCTCTTTACGAGAGAGGCTTTGAACATATCTTTTGGCGATAAAAAATAATGCTAGGAAAAAACCATGCCTTCTATTGATGATTTTAAACAAAAAGACTTGAAAAAGAAAAAGTTTAAAAAAACCCCTTATCGCCCCTGGAATGATAGCTTATCAGAGGATTTAAGAGAGCCTCAAAACTTATCCACAGAAAATACAACCAACAGTGAACCAATTATATATCAAAATACAACCAATTATATATCAAAACACAACCAAAATACAATCAACAGTGAACCAATTATATATCAAAATACAATCAATAGTAAACCTGATATACAATCAAAACCTGAAAATCAGGAAAATTTAGTGGGCAAAGAAACCCAACTTTTTAACAACCTTCGTCGCCTCTGTGGTCTGCAAAAAAATATAATAATTTATATTGTTAGTAGATGTGCTTATAATAATTCTTTGTGTTCTGGACCAATAAAAACATCTGAGTTTGTTGAATATCTAAACACAGACTCATTCACAATAAGAACAGCAATTCAAAGGGTTGAAAAAAAGGGATTTATTTTAAATAAAGAAGGAAAAAAAGGGGTTGGGGGGTTCACTATTTTCTATGTAAGCGAAATTATAAAAAAGTTAGTTTCGGAAGATATTAAGGAAAATTTCTCGGTAAAAAATCCTCTTTTAAATACAACCAATAGTAAACCAAAAATACAACCAACTTTTCCTACTAGTAGTAGTAATATACTAACTACTACTAAAACGGATCCTCCAAATTTTTTTGAAACCCCGATTGACGAAGCTGATATAGACCCGCTTAAGGAAATTGGATTTTCAAAAAACCACTTGACGCAAATCTTGAAAACCGGAAAGTTGGATTTCGAGGATGTCAAGCTTTCGATTCAACACTTTGCCTTTGACCTAGAGGAGAACAAAAAACATGAAAAGATTAAAGGATCACCGCTCAACTACTTCATGGGAATCCTTCTCAAGGGAA
Source organism: uncultured Hyphomicrobiales bacterium (assembly GCA_964402405.1). Taxonomy (GTDB): domain Bacteria; phylum Pseudomonadota; class Alphaproteobacteria; order UBA7879; family UBA7879; genus CAYOCE01. The sequence continues at coordinate 26,561 of CAYOCE010000012.1, forward strand.
TCCCCTATAGCGCCCCAGAAAACTATGAAAACCCTCAAAAAAAGGCACTAAAGGAATTCATCCAAAGAAAAGAACGGGAGCGACGGGAAATAGAGGCCTTGGAGGAGAAGGCGGTTGATCTGATGTATGATGATTGGGTCAAAACAGTTTCCGAAGATCTCGTTGCAGAAATCATCCCCGAACCACACTATCGCTCTATTGGTAGCCCCTTTCGAGAGGGCAGTCTTAAAAAGTATTTTAAGGAAAACGTTCTCTAATTGCAAAGGCGTCAAGAAAAAAATTAGGTCATTTTCTACCTCTCGGTCTCAGTTTTTTAGTCGGGGTTAGATAAGCGTACCACCATGGTTCTCTCCGCGGTCTTAAGTGTGAAGAGGATTTCTCCTTTGGTCTCCACGCCGCATTATACGTTTAGGGAGGAAGGGGCGGCGACATGTGTGGCACGAGGTCTAAAGCCTCAACGGTATCTCTCGCTTACCCTGCTTCCATCGGTATTGCTTATAAAACGTCGTCAAAAAACCTTTCTTTTAAAATTCTAACGACTACTACTTCTACTATTCTTCTTTTTAAGAATTGCAGAATTCCTTTTGATCCACCAACATACGGTGCATCGTGACAGCCAGCTTTCGGGCAACTGCAACAATTGCCTTCTTCATACCTTTTTTCTTGGCAATCTTCAGACCCCAAGTTTGTATCTTGGTTTTCTGTTTGCTGACCACCAGTAAGGATTGAGCTGCTTCATAGAGCATCGATCGACATTCTCCTGGTCCCATTTTTGAGATAGATCCATGCCGATTAGTTTCTCCAGACGCATACTGCTTCGGGGTTAGTCCCATATAAGCCCCCACCGTTTCAGAATCTCTAAATCTTCCAGGCTCATCTAAGGCGGCTTTATAGGTTGCTGCTGTTACAGCTCCAATACCAGGAACCGTCATCAATAGCTGGCAGTCTTTATCTTTTTTGGCATACTTTCTTAAGTCAGCGTCCAGCTCTGAAATTACTAGATTGATTGTCTCTAAACTTACCAATATTGCTTCAATGGCTTTTTTGCTTTCTAGAGCTTCTATCTCTCCCCTAACAGCTCCTACAAAACTTTGATATTGGCCTTTGGATTTTACTTTAATCCCGTATATTTTTAAGAGTCCTCTTACAGTTCCCGCTACCTGTTGACGCGTGTTTACTAACTGTCTTCTGCTTCCTAGAAGCACTTTAGTTTCACAGGATTCATCGCTCTTAACCTTCACCTCTCTGTAGAGCTCTGCTCGCATTATTTGAGCGATCCCTCTGGCATCATTCTTGTCATTCTTATTGATATTATTAGATAAAATCTTGGAAGCATGTCGAGCATCGATACAGATGATAGGAAGATTCTTTTTGATCAATCCTTTACAGAGAAATATAGACATTTGTCCACTTTCGATACCAATTCTATGATATTCCAGGCCTTGGACTAAAAGATAATCGGCTAGCTTTTCCACATCTGTTTCAATCATGGCTTCTTTGATGATTTTTCCTTTTTCATCGATGATACTTACAAAAGTCTCTTTTAATGAAACGTCTAATCCGGCATAATACTGCATGGCGATACTCCTTCCATAACTGTTAAGGTTAAACTATTTTGAGGCTTAGACCTCGTGTCAAATAGTGGCGTATCGCCACTTCCTTTGCAATTACAGTATGTGTGGCCATCTTTGAGAACTTAGGGGTTTTGTGGGTGACAAAACTATACCCGATTGCTTCAGGGGAGGGGGCTGTTTTCAAAAAACAGCCCTAACATACCCCATAAATCATTCATATTAATTTTATCAATTAGTCTGTTTTGAAATTCATTTTTATCTTTCCAAAAGTTTTTTTAAAATCTCTCATTCGGCGAGCAGCCTTTTTAAGGAGGAGATTTTTTGAGTGATTTTTGTGAGTAGTTAAAATTAGAAGTTTTTTATGAAGTGTATCTACGCAATATGCAAACTCAGAAAAGATTTTGTCGTTAATGAGTTTTCTTGTTCAACTTCATAAGTTTTTGGCTTAGTTCTTGATGGAGTATAAAAATTCTAGCAGACTCGGTTTTGTGACAATTAAACCAAGTGTTCATTCGTATACTTTTTGCTCTGGAGGCATTTAATTTTAGCATAAGAGGTATGTCGTTTTTGCTTGACCCGAACTTTCAAAGGGCGTATCCCAGTTAACAAGAATCAACACGAAGAAAATATAAGCTAATAAAAACAATAAGAAAGAATTTATAAATTTTCACGGAATAAATTTGTTCCAAATATCAGAAAAGTTATAAATTAGGACGACTGGAATGGGTGGATAGTTAGGTAAAGATCAAAAATGTCTGATCGTTATTTAATTATCCGAGGAGATAAATGTCCCTTTGGACAGGGTTAGGGTTACAATGATAACGAAGTTTTTTAGAAAGACGCTCAGTCTTTTGGTGATACTATCCCATTTAGTAGGGCAATTATTTACGACCCAGTGTCATGGGGGTTTTTTGGAAGAAGGAGATACGCTTTCTTTCAGAGTGACGCAGCTTGTTTCCCATACAGTAGATACAAGGTCTCTAGAGGATCTTTATAGAAAAAAATCCCAGACATTAGAAGCTAGCGGTATCAGGGCTTCCACGCTTAAGGCAAAAATAAGAACGGATTGGAGCTTAAGCAGAGGGGTTCATATTCATCTTGGTCATTCAAGAACTCCTTCAGAAAAAGGCATTGATCCAGCAGATCCAAAACTTTCTGCTAGCCAAACTCTTTATTTTAAAGAAGATGGAAGTGTGGATCTCAGCAGGATTCAGGGATGGAGAGGAAGTTTAGCAGAGGAATACAACTTAGATAAATACTTACTGTTGAGTGAAACCAAAGAAGGTGCTGTTAATTTAACCTTAGCGTCTCAGGAAACAAAAACTCCCATGGGGGTTTCTTTTCTTCTGACTCATACTCCTGCCAGCACAGAAATGGATCCCCCTACAACACAAGTAATAATTCAAGGGGCTATTGGAAAACTTAAAATTGATCTCGAAACTGATGGAGAAATCTATACAGATTCTACCTCTGTTCTTCTTGCCAAGGATTTAAAGTTGACAGGATCTGATGTGTATAACTGGGGAACCATTTTTGCAGATACTCTCAAAATCACAGCCAAAGGCAAAGATGGATCCGTTGGCAGAATCAGAAACGCCATCGGGGGCAAGATTGGAAGCATGTCAGCTTTAGATCTAAATGCCCAGTGGATTACAAATCTAGGGCATTTAGGAACAACAGCCAAAAGTTCGGAAAAAGTTAGGATACATTCTTCCATATTTGGAAACGCTGTGAGTGGGGGTGTTTTTGGGCTGAAAGCCGAAGAGGCGCCTGATTCAGCACACTTGAATATGGAAACAGATGTGTTCAGCAACTTTGGATCCGTGCAAGGGGATGTTCTCAACCTTAAAACATCCGAAAGGTTTTATCAGCACAAGGGAGAAACCCAGTTTTATGGAGCGTTAGAATATGTAGACGGCGTTCTGTGTTGGGTGGAAAAAGATACTCCTCACACTGTTGTGGCTGACTCTAGAATTAATATCACTCAAGAGGGAAACTTCACTCTAAATGGTTTTTCAAAAAATAAAGGATCTATCTCTAGTCAAGCTAAACTAACCATAGAGGATAGCGTAGGCTATTGGATTCTAGGGGACAACATTTTGGAAAATGAGGGGGTTATCCAAGCGGTAGAAAAAATGAAAATCGTTTTAGGGGGGTTTTTAAATAGAGGACAAGTAGTTACAGCAGGTAAATATGGTTGTTTTAGCTTCTTAGGACGAAATTTTGTCAATATGGGCGTTCTAGAGCAATGGTGTTCAGAGATTCATGCCAGAGACATAATTAACTATAAGGGGGCTATTTTAAGCACCTATAGATTTATTAAATGGTGGGGATCCTATGAAAATGTGGAAGGCTATATTTTAGATGAATACCCTGAAAAGCCAGATTTAGAAGATCAAGACCCAGAAAAAATTTGGATTCAAGATGGTAAGATTATTGATTCTAAAAGACCTCACGGTTTTTACAATTTGGGTGGGACTTATATTGCAAAAGGAGAACGAGAATTTTCTTTAAATGGTAATACTGTGATTATAAATCAACCCTATAATGGTCGCCCTGGCATTATGTCTGTTGATGGAGGTCTCACGATTAAAGGAGAGCCTTATGCTCTCTATACTATTACTAATGAAGGCACCCTTCATGTAGGAGGAAATGGACTTAAAATTCCCGGCCCTTATGGAATTATCTACAACAAGGGTCTTATACAAGTTCAAGGCCTCCTCGATATCAAAGGATTTATTGTAGATTTTAGTGATCCAAACAGCAAATTGATTGTGAATGGCAATACCCGTTTAGAAGGGACACATGAGTTATCTTTAAGAGGTCAAACGGGTTTTCAGGGAAATTTGGATATTTTCCCAATTAAAAATTTCTTCTATGCAACCGATACTCTCCGATGTACTGACCTTCTAACTCTTCATTTTGACTCCCCATATATTTTTACCAGAGCAATCCATCAAAGAGGAAAATTCCGTGTTAATACCCTTAGTTCTCTAAAATCCCATGTGAATATCAAAGCAGATGGGGGAATTTATCTCAGAAGTGATGATGAGATTAGTTTCGGAATAGACAATGACCATCTGGTGGATGTGTTTTCAGCGAAAGGACCTGTGGAGATTACCGGGAAATCCGTTGATCTTAGGTATGCACGAGTTTTTGGGCATGAATCTACCAAAGTTAAATCAACTGAAGGAGGAATAGTTCTGGGTCATGAACGAGAAGAGATAGCGGAATTTCAAAGAGATTTTCCTTGGTACCCTAGTCATATGACTCTAACTTCGCCCACTTATAAAAAGAAAATTCAAAATGGGGCTATTATTGCAAGCAATAGTAAAATCATTTTAGACGCCCATACAACAGCAGAGATAAGATTTGGAGAGATTCTTAGTGTAAAAAAGATTCGTATCAACGCCCTTAATAAAATTCTGACTTATTCTGCTCAAATAAAAGGCCGTAAAGTTTTCCTAAAATCTCCTTTTTATGAGTCAACCTTATCCGAGCACCTCCCTCTCCATGGAGTTGATAGATATGGTGGCGCTTACTTTCAAGTAGATGATTCAGAAGGATCGAGAGTTTATGCTTTACAAGATATTCATTTAGATGTAGCTGGCTTTAATATTGTGAATGGAGAATTACTCGCAGGCAATAAAATTTGGCTTAAAGACACTTCAATTGAGGAATTTCCTTCCTCATCTTCTGTTTTTACATCAATCACAAGACGAGAAAGATTTGAAGAATGGGTTCCTACCTACAAAACTGGCAGAGGGGAAAGTGGGGACATTGCCTTTAGAAAGATGAGACCAACGGATCTTCCCCTACGACATCTTGCCAAGCTCCAAGCAGGTGCAACCATTGTTATGGATCTGAGGAATCGGGCCATGGTAATAGGGGGAACGATGGAGGCTCCTCTTATGGTCCTTGGAAATGCAGGGAATATTACGTTGCAAGGACATTTCGGAGGGATTTACCTAAAGAAATTCACCCCTATCCAAAGCCTAAGCAATATTTATTTTGGTCGTCCGTCGGTGCTCTTTACGCTGGATGAAACAGGGACTACCCCTAGCTTCATTACGCCTATTGTTCCGGAAATGGGACGTTCTATTCCTAATCTAGCGCCGCCTCTTTTACTAGACAAAAACCCTCAAAAGGAGGGAGATCTTCTTATTATTGATCCTAACCTCCGGCACGAGCTGCCCGAATTCCTGCAGGTAGACACCCTCCAGCAGGCGCTGATGGATAATATTGGCAGGTCCTCCTTTAGGAGAAACTTCGAGAATCCAGAGGATATCTTCCGCGTTCTCCGCCAGAACGCCTACACCTATGGGGAATTTCTTTTAGCGAGAGAAAAAGAATTAATCCAGCAATATGGACCTCAGTCTGATTATCTCTCCCAGCTGTCCAAAAAGTACCCTATGGACGCCCCCATGGTCCTTTATAGACTGAAGAGGCCAGGAAATGAATACCTCCTGGAGGCCATTCTCTTTACCCCTGCCGACTACGCCCGACAGGGGCGCCTTGGAGGATCTGGGGTTATGACTGGCGAATTACTTTATTTTAAAAGTGATCAATACAGGATAAAAGGTAAGAATGTGCCAGCTCTTCCTGCCCCTCAAGAGGATCAAGAGACAGGCGTGGTAGCCCATCCTCAAGCCTCTATCCTCACTACTATCAAGATTGATAACGGTGCCATCAATGTAACAAGACACCTCTTAGCTGAGGGCTTCAACTGGCTTATTCATCGCTCTTACTGGCGAGATGCATGGGGACAATATCATGCAGCCCCCCATGTGGGACTTTATGCAGAGCTTGGAGAATTGATTGGGGACACCCTAGAAGGGAATGCCGCAATTGAAGGAAATGCCTTTGCTATTCATATGAAGCGAGCGGACCTTAGTGGCACCATGAATATTAGAGATGCCCTCTTATGGAATGTCATCGAAGCTCACCTCAGGCGCGGTCAGCACACATGGACCGAAACTATTGCGTGCGAGGTAGAAAAATCCTTCCTAGGGTTTTCAAGTAGTCACACTAATCATGTAACAGTGACCCATCGAGAATCTCTCCCCCTTGATATCAGCGGATCTTATAAAGCGGGGGCATGGCTTACCCCGGATCAACTGACCCCAGAGCTGAGAAATCTCTTTGCAAGCAGTGCTGCTGTAGACGTCCTTCCCCGTCCCGAAAGCATAATTGTTGAAGGAGCCCATCTCCATGCAGGATCTGGAGGGTATAGTCTTACGCTCAAGAAAATTTTTGAGCTACGTTCTATTATCGATCAAAGACCCCAGATGTATCAAACTTCTCGCAATACCACTTTCACCAGCCGCAGTGAGAGTGGCGTCATGTTGACACATTCTATCACCCAAGGAGCAATGATCTCAGAGGCCCACGACCATCTTCATACAGGTGAAAAGATCGGCATTTATGGCGGTATCGTTAGGGCCAGGGATCTTATTCACTTTGCTACCCGTGACATGGATATCCACAGTGTCACTGTACGCAACCAAGGGGCGCCTTCCCTCTCCCGTCAGCGTATGGGGCCTGAGTATCAGGATACCGTCGCTATCGCTAGCGTTACCAGTGACACGAATGATATTACCCTTGAAACCCTAGATACCCTCCATTTCAAGGGGGCTGAGATGA
>CAYOCE010000013.1:0-22479 GCA_964402405.1 uncultured Hyphomicrobiales bacterium
TATCAAATACTAAAATCCGATCCATATTCAACAAAGTCGACAACCGGTGGGCCACAACGATCGTGGTTTTGCCTTGCATCAGCTGCCACAGGGAAGCCTGAATTTCTTGCTCGGTCACAGAATCCAACTGAGACGTTGCTTCATCTAAGATCAAAATCGGTGCATTCTTTAAAATAGCCCGAGCAATAGCGATGCGCTGACGTTGCCCCCCGGATACTTTAACACCCCGCTCTCCCACCAGAGACTCATAGTTCTCAGAAAGGGCCATGATGAAATCGTGGGCACTGGCCTTCTTGGCAGCCTCATAGACTTCTTCATCCGTGGCCTCTAGTTTTCCATAGTGGATATTTTCCATCAAGGTCCTATGGAATAACACCGGATCCTGGGGAATCATACCAATCTGCGCCCACAGGGAATCCTGGGTGACACCCCGAATATCTTGGCCATCAATCAAAATACGGCCTGAACTGACCTCGAATAACCGTAAAATCAGATTTACAAAGGTGGATTTTCCACTGCCCGAATATCCCACAAGGCCAACCTTTTGCCCCCCGGGAATGGTGAGGGTTTTATCCTCGAATAACGGAGAAACACCTTTGTAATGGAAAGAGACATGATCAAAAACAATTTTTCCTGCAGTAACCTCCAAGGGTTTTGCATGGGGCCGATCCTTGATTTCATCAGGATTTAACAACGTCCGAAGGGCTTGGGTGGTCTTGCCCCAATACTCAGAAAATTTGGCAAACTCCTCAGCCAAACGCCATAAGAATTCGACGATGGCAAGGTTAATCGTCAGCACAAGGGCAAAATCCCCCACAGATATGGCCCCCTCCGCCCGACCTTGAATCAGAAAGTATAAATTAAAGCCTAAATTAATGACGAAAGAATACCCATAACAAAACCAAATCCAGAAATATAATCGCCTTAGTTTTCTTTCCGCCGTAATGCTTTTATCAACCGCTTGGCTGTAGGCTATTTTTTCATGGTGCCGTCTTGAAAATAGCCTGACGGATAGGATCCCGGAGATAATGTCTACCAATTTTCCAACGACTGTTGAGACTTCCTCGGACCAATCATCTGCAAGTTGGCTTAATCGTTTGGAGGCAAGGGCGGCGCTCCCTAGAAAAGTTACAATCCATAGAAACAAACAAAGGGCGAATTTGAAATTCACCTGCCATAACGTATAGACCGCGACAGCCACTGCCAATAGATGACTAAAAAACTTATTAATCACCTTATCCAGCATCTCGGGAACAGTATCAATCAAATCGTTTGTTTTCTTGGCAAGACTTCCTGCCAAATGATTCTGGTAGTAGCTATGGCTTTTCTTCATCAAAAGCTCTAGGGTAGCGTTGGCAATTTTTCCCCGTAATTTGGGAATCGTTCGCTGGGTTACAAAAAGATCATAAGACCGCCAGACAGTGGACATGCTAAAGGCTAGGAATACATATAATATAGCCGGCCACATGAGGGCTGAAACGACGCCGTCCAAAGGCGCGGCTGCAAGGCGATCTAATAAAATCTTGATTACATACGGCCCCAGAGAAATATCAATCGCCCAATAGATGGCAACAAAAAACATCACGATAATTCCACCCTTAAAAGGCCGAATCATCTTGAAGATAAAGGAAAGAACATCTTTCGTTTTTAGAGTATACATAATCATTCTTACCAAATTTGCAAAAAACCAAACATTGTAGAATGGGGTATTTGTTAGAAAAAGTCAATCCCCCCAAGCTTAAGAAACAGTCAAAGAAGAAATGATACCATGTAGCGCTACGCGCTACACCCTCGAAAGCATTGTAAATACGAGAATTATAGAAGAATGATGCCATGTAGCGCTACGCGCTACACCCCCTATTTGTACTCCACATGAACCATTCCCACGAAGGTGGAAATCCATAACACCCCCTGGGTGATCCCTTGAAATGGGCTACCGCACGTGGATCTCCCTACGCTGAAGCTTCGGCGGGGGACGAGCCTCTCTTGCCCACCATAGCCTTGAGCCGCGGTGGGTGGCCCCCTCCTCCGAGTGGATGGTTTATTAAGGGGGATGGTTGGATAGGGATAATGGAACAAGAGGGGTTGTGCAGTAAAAAAATTATCTACCTGTCTTGAAAATAAATATTTAATATCTATATATCCTTTAACAATAATTTTTAATTTGAAAAAGGAAAGTAATTATGAAAACTATTTTAGTAAAAGTAATATTTATGTTTTTAATTTCTATAACATCTTCAGCAATGGAGAGACCAGAGTTTCTCCCTGGGGCGGGTGGCTCAAATGTACGAACTCCGGTGATGCCTGCCCAGGCTGTTGTTGTACCAAATGGCTCTATACTTATAGGCGGTGTATTGTATGCCCCTGTTAATCCTAGATCAGGAAAAGTACAAGAAATGCAGGTAATGACATCGCCATCTTCACTCAATAGGGCGCAACCACCTGTTACGAGAGCAGTAGCAGATGCAAGTAAAAATACAGCAAAGCAAAATATAAGAACAAATGATGAGCTAGCAGGTACAAGAGAAAATCAAGCAGGGATTGGTAAATGTGAAAAATGTTGTCAGAGTTGCTGTGCAGGTTGTAGTGACTGTTGTAGCAGTTGCCTTAGTTGCTTTAGCGCACCCTGTTGTAGAGATTTAATGGACTGTCTGTGCTGCATATTTAGCTTGATGGGCCAGAGATAACACGTACATCAACAAAAGTGGGGGAACGTATTAGAGAAAGTATTAAGTTATAAAATACTCTCGACTTTCTCTAATACAATTTATACCCCCCTCTTTTTCAACAAAAAATACTGAATGCCTTCAATAGAACGATCGATATTTTTATTCTTAGCAGGGTATCAGATATTAATTTTTATCCTTACTTTATTGACAAAGTAAGAACTATATTTTATAATTAGATATATTAGAAATGTAAGGATAATTTAGATGACACATACAACGCTCACCAGCAAAGGACAAATGACCATTCCTTTTACTTTTAGAGAACAATTAAATCTTCAACCAGGAGATACTTTGGAAGTATTGCTAAGAAATGGGGAAATTATCCTAATCCCCCTGAATAAATCTATAAAAAACCTCAAAGGATGTCTTCCAAAGCCAAAGAGATCCCTGTCAGTAGAAGACATGAATAATGTTCTGGGACGCGGATTGGATTTGTAATGATCGCCCTTGATACAAATGTTTTGATTAGATATGTGGTAGAGGATGATATTCGCCAATCGAAATTAGCCTCTCAAATAATCAATAAATATAGCGGTCAAAAAAAATCATTATTTATTAACAATATTGTTTTTTGTGAATTTATGTGGGTTTTAGAAAAAGCCTATAAGTATCCTCGAAAATCCCTAGTTCCTGTCGTACAGAATATTTTATCTACAGAAGAGTTTGTTTTTGAAAATCACGATATTCTTTGGGAATGTTTTTATCAATACGAAACAGGAAAGGTTGACTTTTCCGATATATTAATAGGAAAAACAAATCAAAAGCAGCACAATTGCGAAGCAACCCTTACTTTTGATAAGGGGACTTTATCCCTTCAGGAATTTCGTTTGATTTCGTAGAGTAATTTTAGTTTTGGATAAAAAGAATAGCATTATATCCCCAACTCTTTAGCTTCCTCATTCATCTTGTGGATGAAGTCAGTCAGGTGGATTTGGCGGCAGCGTTTTAAGCGCTCGCTTCGGATAATAGACTGCACATCTGCAATGGCACGATCTAGGTCCTCATTAATGATCACATAGTCATATTCCGCCCAATGGCTCATTTCATACATGGCTTTGGACATACGTTCATGAATGACATCTTCAGAATCCTGAGCTCTGGCTTTAAGGCGGTCTTCTAGGACCTCCAGGGATGGCGGCAGAATGAAGACAGAGACCACATCACTTGCAGCCTCCTGCAACAGTTGCTGCGCCCCTTGCCAGTCAATATCAAACAGGATGTCTTGACCTTTTTGGAGCTCTTCTTCAACCGTGTCTTTAGGGGTTCCATAATGATTTCCAAAAACTTCCGCATGTTCTAGAAAAGCCCCCTCTTCGGTCATTCTTTTAAACTCTTCCGGGGTTTTAAAAAAATAATCCTGACCATCCACTTCCCCAGGTCTGGGGGAACGCGTGGTGACGGAAATCGACAGGGATAAATGCTTTTCTTGTTCCAGCAAATGATGGGAAATTGTTGTTTTTCCAGCGCCCGATGGGGAGGACAGAACCAACATAATGCCCCTGTGTTTGATATAATCCGAGTGCCTACGATATTTCATTTTTTCAATTGTTTCTTTCATTTATCCCTAGAAGAGTCCAGTAAGGCCCCAAGGCCGCTCAATTAATTATGACCCCAGGTCTTGAGGCTCTTCAAAACGTTGATTTTTTGGCATGCCCTTCATTCCTTCAATAAATTCTGCATGAGTTAACCCATAGTGTTTGGTAGCAATCTGAAATACCAAATTACGATTTTCTACACTATTGCTAATCCCTTGGAGCAAAGAACTTAAAAATAATTTTCGGTTCTGCGTATTTCCCTGGATATTTTCCAAGGCTCTATCAATAGCTAATCTAGCAACATCTTTGACTGCATAATCTCTAACCACCATTTGCACAATTTGATTCGCAGCTGCAGAGGGAGTTTGAGCGGCTTGAGACATGCTTGCAGAAGAACCGGAAGTAGCGGCGCTAAGAATCTCAGCACCCGAGCTTAAAGTAAATATAGAAATTAATATAAATTTTATTTTAAATTGACGTGTATTTTTCATTTTTTTCTCCAATTTTTATTATATATTACTTATATCATACAGTTTTTATTCAAATAATAATAGATATTTCCAAGATTAAATTACTTCATTTTAGAATCCAGCAGCGTTCCCAACTGCTGAAGAAATTTTTCAGCGGCATTACGCTCAGCAATCTTTTTTGTAGAGCCTTGAGCCTCAAGAGGTTCATACCCATCAATAATCAAGATAATGGTGAATATGGGGTGATGATCAGGCCCATCAATGTTCTTAAGGTGATAGGAAGGCAATCCTTTCCCTTGGGATTGGCTCCATTCCTGTAAAAAAGTTTTGGGCTGGATGGGTTCCGCTTGGCATTCTGTAACAATCGGCCCCCAATGTCGTTCAATAAATTGCTTGGCAGGATCATATCCTCCACACAAATATAAAACCCCGATTAGGGCCTCCATGGCATCCGCCACTAGGGAAACATTAGACTCCCCTCCCCCACGCCTTTCAGCATCTGACATATAAATCAGCGGAGGCATATTCAAGCGAAAGGCAACCGTTGCTAAAACTTCTTTTGATACCAACCACGCATGGGATTTCGCTAAAAACCCCTCTGGACGATTGGGGTATGTATTATAGAGCAACTCTGCCACAACCAACCCCAACACCCGATCCCCCACAAATTCAATGCGTTCATAGCTGGATTCAAATTGGTTACTAATACTCGGATGGGTCAACGCCTGCTGAAAATGGGGAACATGATCTAATTCTATCTGAAAAAGATCCTCCCCCATCACCTGCTGCAGATGCTGACACCACGCTATTTTATCCATTTGAAGATCCTGGATCCCCGAATAATTTCAGGCCATTCCCAAATCTTCCATAGATCGAAAATGCCATATTTCACAGAAAACCACGTAAATTGGGCAGGGCCCAAGAATTGCTCAACAGGGACAGAGCCCATATCAGATGCCTGATGCCGACTGTCCCCTGAGGCATCCCGGTTATCCCCCATCATAAAGTAATATCCCGCGGGGATATCATACTCTGGTGTATTATTAACGATGCTAACACCGTCCAAATCCCGACGGAGAATCGTATGTTGGTAACCATTAGGCATAGTTTCAACGAATTGGGCAACATTCTCTAAACGCCCAGATTCGGTTTCCTCTTGGTAATCTTGGATACGCTCTTGTTTACATTCAACGCCATTAATGTAGACAACACCCCGTTTTACCTGAACCCGATCCCCTGGTTTTCCAATCACGCGTTTAATAAACAGTTTATGCTTATTATCTTCGGACATGGTAGGGGTCCCATGGAACACAGCGACCTGACCTGTTTCAAAAGTCTTGCCAAAAAGACGTCCCGAAAACCACCCCTGATCCCGCATCCAATGGAATAACTGGCTTTCATAATTACCCCCCAAGAAATCGGGCATTTGGGGAATAGAGTACAAACTATATCCATTTGAGTATTTGGAAACATACAGATAATCTCCAATTAATAAATTAGGTTTCATGGACCCTGACGGGATTTTAAAGGGTTCTGCAATAATCAACCGCAAAACCATCGCAATTCCAAAGGCTATTAAAATAGTCTTAACGTTTCCCCAAAAAGAATTATCTTTAGAAGGTTGTGTTTTTTTATTTTCTGCCATCGTTTAATACTTCCTTTATATTTTCGAATGCGCCTCGATTACCACAAAGGCCTGAGCCCATGGATAATCATCACTGAGACTAAGATTAACTGTTTTTAGCATACCATTTGGCCCCAAAGACGCAAGGTAATTTTGGGCATGATTGGACAAAATAACCTCTGGTTTTCCTTTGTCATCATGAATAATTTCCATATCATGAAACCTAATTGTTGCCGAAATTCCTGTCCCCAGCGCCTTGGATATGGCCTCCTTCGCCGCAAACCGTTTTGCAACCCAAGTAATTTTTCTTCTGGGATTTGTATGTTTTTTGATTTCTTGTTGTTCCACATTTGTTAGAAGACGATTTATAAAACGAACAGGATGCTGGGTTAGAACTTTTTCAATCCTTTTTATATTAACAATATCTGTTCCAACACCAATGATCATATAGCTATGCCTTTATTTGTCTTTCTTCCTCTGTTATAGGCGGGGCAATAGCAGACCCCTCGTCCCTGAAGATAGGAGATGTGGTAAATGTTCCCAAGTTTTTGAAATTAAACCTCAGGAAATAAAGACTGCTGGGTCGAATATCTCGGTCTCGGTAATAACTACGACGGTAGAGCAACTCTACCCCGAAACAATCATTATGATATCCTAGAGTTCCACCATGTTCCAAAGATCCTGGTTTACGACTCAGGTTATAGGCCATATCAGCACTGATCTTCCAGTTCTCCGTGAATTCAGAACTAAACGTTGTCATCAACTGATGCTGAACAGGCAATCTTGTCCCAAAATACGAATCTGTCGTGTAAATATAGTGTCCCCCTACCCTAAAAATAGCAGGCCCTACAACGATAGAGGATCTGGAAAATTTGACTTTTAATTTTTTGCGATCCAACCGGAAACTATATCCTAAATCGTAGTTAGAATAAGGAGATACCTTAAAATGTCCTACATAATCAGATGCTCCCTTGCGCACCCCACTCTTTATAGGGAATCCATTTGTTTTACTAAAGCTATGGCTTTGACCAAAAAGAGCATCTGCCTTCATGCTTTTCCGAGACGCAAAAAAGGCATGAAGTCCGTAGTTAATGCGTTGTCCTGTATCAACTAAATCAAGCCCAGAAAAACGATCCGCTACAAAAAAGTTATCCGTTGTAAATTCAAAGTCCTGGCTGTCTTCATTAGGAATTTTGGGTGAATTCGCCATATAGGGCCCTACAACCAAACTGGTAACAGGCTCAATCACCAAGCTACCCTTTGACAGGAGTTTAATAAATGGATGCCTGAAACCCACATACGCTTTGGGAATTCCTCGTCCCATCGCTGCGTTAAGGTATCTGCCACTAGGATATAGTGTATGGCGATGAATGTCATACACATCCCCTCGTACAGAGAGTTTTAAATCAACCACAGACCCCATCGCCGATGTATAGGGGAGATTCCAGGTTGCCTTTGAAGAAAGCCTCCCCACCCTTGCCCCAAGCTTACGGGTAATCAATAATCCTCCGCTATCCACTTCCCAAAAGTTTCCATATTTACCAGGATCCCCCACATAGTGATATCCTAATACAGGGGCAACCAAAGGTGTTTCCTTAAGATTTACCCCTGTCCGTAAATCTTGAAACCAATAGGCCTTGGCTGTTGCATAATTTTTATCATAAAACCCTTCAACATTAACTTTTGAAACCAACATACTGCGAGAGCCTAACCCCTTTTTATCTAAAAAGGGGAATCGCCTTAGGTATGTTTGAGTAGACTCTCGATGAAGTTGGGCTTTAAGACGCCAATGATCTGTTAGATGAAGCTCCGTTGACCCCAAAAAATGTCCATGTATACTTTTGGGGTGGTGCTTTAAAACATTGCCCCTGATATCCGTGCTATCTGTATACCCGCCACTCCCATCTAACTGAAGCTTTCCTATACTAAATTGCTTGCGATATTCACCCAATAAAAACTGTCCTGTGTTTGTGGTAACTATGGGTGTAAGAGTAGCATCCTGATCGACCCCAAGATCCCAATAATAGGGGGCACCAAACACCGCCCCAAAATTCCCCCCATACCCTAAAAGAGGCGGTAAAAAGCCGCTGCGCCTTTTGATTGTGGGATCCACATGGCTAAAATAGGGGGCATAAAGCACTGGTATGCCCAACATTTCCAGGGTTGCATTTTTATAGGTAACGTTTCCCTCATTCATGTCACGCTCTACTTGATCCGCTTTAAGCTGCCATGTGGGGGATTCTCCTTGACACATTTTACAAGGGGTATAGGCCCCCTCTTGAATGGTTGTGACATTTCCATGAATTTCACTATGATTCCCGGCAAAGCGTGCTTTATCCTCTGTATAGAGATACATTTTTTCAATGAATCCCTCTTTCAACGTATCTTCGAGCTCTAGGTATTCAGCACTAACCACACTACCATTCTTATAAAAAAGCCGAACGTTACCAGAGGCTGTTACAACCGTCGTTTTTTGGTTATAGGTAATTGTATCAGCATGCACAAAGTTCTCCCCATCAGACAGCTCCACATCCCCTGTCGCAACGATCTGTGCATATTCTTTTTCATGACGGAGCTCCTTGGCCTTTAGAAGAATAGGGACCTTCTTAAGGTCAGCAGCCATTAATGACTCCTGTAAAAAAGCAACGAAACAAAATAGGGTGAATAATTTAAGATAAATATTTTTAACCATCTTCAAGGTGCAATAAAAAAGCCAAAACAGAAAATACACTAATACACGTAGGCGCCCACGCAGCTACGATTACTGGAATTACTAAGGAAAGTCCTAACGCAATTGCAATACTATGCAAAATATATAAGGAAAAAGCAAACCCAATCGCAATAAAACTATACCCCATCAATCCTTGCCTTAAGGAAATTCGAAAAGCCACAATGGCCGCAAGAACAGCCATTGCAAAAAATAAAAAAGGACGAGCTAGTATTTTATGCCAATAAAGGCGCTGGGAAACACTAGATAACCCAGATTTTTCCAGAAGATTAATAAACTCTGGCAGCGCCCAAAAAGAGAGCGTATCCGGCGACACAAAACTATACTGCAACTTGGAAAAAATCAAGTCTGTCTCAATATCCATAAAAGGATCCTCTCGGGGCAGTTGATTAGGTTCAGAAATTAGCACGTCTTTAAGGCGCCAAAAGCCATCTTGCAGCTCCACAACATTGGCATCATACCGCACTAAAAATTCATCATTTAAGCTAAATTTATAAATGGTCACATTTTCTAACGTTTTCAAAGTGGGATCCACGCGTGCCACACGAACAATGGAATAAGAGGCATCATCTTGATTCTTGAACCACATTCCCGTATCGGAAATCATAAAATTATTTTTATACCCCTTGAAATATCGCGTATTCAATTGCTCATATCGATTCATCATCGTCGCACTAAGGGGATTGAGGAGGGTAAAATCCAAAAAACTATAAATCCCAATTAAAAAAATAATAGGGGCAATCAACTGCCAAATGGACATCCCTGCCGAACGTGCCACGGCAAGCTCAACCCCTTTGCCTAGACGCCAAAACACCATCATCACAGAAAATAAAATAATAAAAGGCATCAATTCCGTAATAAGACCCGGAAGCTGCAAAAAAACCATTTCAGAAATAGCCCCTAGGCTAACCCCAGATTTTCCTCTTACGCGCCTTAAAAGCTCAATATAATCAAAAATACAAACAATCGAGGACAAGGTTAAAAGAACAGAAAAAAACCACATTATAAAAAGGCGAGCGACATATTTAGAAAAAGTATAAGAAAGAGTCAACATTAAAAATCCTTAAGGGGTTTTATTCTATTCCGTACTTTATTAGAAATATTTTCAAAAACAGGCGTATAAAGGTTATAGCACCCAAAACAAATGATAAATAAAACTAATAAAACCCCAATAAGGGCCATGCTTTTAATTTGGGCAGATAAATTCATTAATATTAAAATGATTCCCTGCAGAGCCAAAACGGACCCACTTGCAGAAATAATTGCCCACACTTGGTTTTGTCTTTTAAACCCAACCCTTAATAAAAGAGTTGCCGCGATAATAATATAAGCAATGGCTAGTAATGGATTCAAGAGGCGCTGATATCCCTCTGCCCGAAGGCGTTGACGTTCAGATTTCGAAAGATGTTTACCAGGAAACAATAATTCCATCATTTCAAGCTCATGGGGCTTCTTGGCTCGCATCCCCGGTATATTAGAGGGCTTATTCAAGGAAATCATCGTCTTGTCAAAATACAGCAAAGAAAGAGATTGTCCATCCGATGTTAGCTGCTGACGATTCCCCTCCACCATTAAAACTCTAGGCCCCTGAGGGGTTTCAATCAGTTGTCCTTCTTGCGCCATCAAGGCATAGGACCCTTTTTGGTTGCGATCAACCACATAGGCAAAAATCCCTTTGAGCCTATTTTTATTTTCTTTTCGTCTAACATAAACTGTCATGTCTTTGATCGTGTTAAACACCCCTTCTTGTACCAAGACAGCGGGCAGACTATTTTTCAAAACCAACTCAAGATCCCTTAGTTTTTCAAAGGATTTTGGGAGAACAAAAATATTAATGCCATAAAGAACCAGCGTTAGAATAATGCCGAAATTAAGAATAGGTTTAGCAATCTTCCATTCAGATTGCCCTGCCATTTTCATGATAATCAACTCACGATCCAGGGCAAGCTTATGAAGGACAAAAAGAACCCCTATAAATCCTGCAATGGGAAAAATAATCACGAGCAAATCGGGAAGCAACAACAAGCTAAGTTTCAGAAAAACACGCAAAGAAGCATGGCTATTAAGGGCAAGCTCCATAAACTTTAAGGATTGAACAACCCATAAAACACCCAAAATAACAACACTCACCATCAAGAACATTAAGGAGACTTGTTTGAAAATATATCGCGTTAAAATATGCATCACACACGTTTTTCTTTAAAATTTTCTTGATTAACCCACACTAAGTGCCAAAAGAACTGCTTTAAAATTTGACATTTGGCGCATATAGGGATACTAAAACAGTATGTATCAACTTACTAGATCTTTTTTAGGAAAAATGATGATTCATCACCATATACTAAGTTTTTTTAAGAAAAAAATTTATATCCTCTGCGCTATCGCCTTAGTTTTAGGGGCTTCCCTTGCTACTGAGGGCAAAGTTTCTACGCCTGTTAAGATTGCAGCCCTCGTAGATGGAAGTCCTATTTTTATTCAAGAGGTTAAAAATAGAGCCAAATTAATGACATTGGGAAATCCAGCAACCCCTGATGAAGAGCAACAACGTACGCTGGAGCAAAAGGCGTTAAGACTAATCATTAACGAGATGCTACAGATGAAGGAAACAGATCGTCTGGAAATTGTTGTAGAGCCTGAGGAAATACAGCAATACGTAAAGTACATCGAGGATCAAAATCATTGGCCTGAGGGGCAGTTGAAAAAAATGCTGGCAGAGGGGGGTGTTCCAGAAAGTACCTTTGAAAAACATATCAAGGCCAACATTGCTTGGATGAAATTGATTTCCCAGTTGAAAATTCTAGCAAATATTGATGATACCCATGTGGAGGACACCTTAAAACACGCATCCCATCGCAAGCAAACAAAGTACTTGCTGGGGGAAATTGTTCTTTATTTTGAAAATGATAGCGAGGAAGAAGAACAAAGGCAACTAGCGAATCAAATTAGCGAAGAATTGCATAAAGGGGCTCCCTTCAACCTAGTTGCTCAACAATATTCCATGTCTTCCTCTGCCGCACGGGGGGGGGATGTGGATTGGATTGATGAAGATCAGTTAGAGCCCGAGGTGCAAAAAGCCATCAAAGATATGCCTCAAAATAGCATCACCCATCCTATTAAATTACGGGATAAGTTTACAATTATTGCCCTTCGGTCTAAACAAGCAGTGGGACAAGATGGTATGGAAGATGTTTATAAAATCAGAGAGCTCGATATTCCTTTCCCAGCAGGAATGTCCCTGCAGCATCAAGAAAATGAAATCAAGCGATTTGAAGCCCTTGTAAAGAATGCTAAGAATTGCAATGAGTTTAGCGCATTGGCTGATTCAATTCCCGGAGCTACTTTGCAAATCCACGAAAGTGTATCAACAAAATCCATGACCCCTGAATTTCAAAAAATTACCGAATCGTTGGCAGAAAGCCAAGTATCGCCCCCAACTGTTATAGAAAAGAAAGGCGTCGCCTTCTTTATGCTCTGTAGCAAAACCCGAGAAAAAATTAGTGAGTTTAAATCAGATGATATTAAAGAGATAATGATGAAACAAAAAATGGAAGCTATTGGGGAAAAACGCCTAAGGGACATTCAACGGCGCTCTCACATTGAAATTCGATTGTAACCCATCATGTTAAAAAGAACGTATCAAGACCTAGATGACCGAGACAATACTGATTTTCAGGCAAAAAAATCTTTAGGACAGCATTTCCTGTCGGACCCTAACATTGTTAAAAAAATTGCCAATGCCGCAGAGATTACGGCAAATGATGTTGTTTTAGAGGTGGGACCTGGCCCAGGAGGCTTAACCCGCGCCCTTATGGCCAGTCCTTTAAAAAAATTGATTGTCATTGAAAAAGACGCCCAATTTATAGAAAGCCTCCAGGTTATTGCAGAACGTGACCCTAGTCGGATGGAAATTATCCATGGAGATGCTTTAAATATCTCCCTTGAATCCCTTGGCCATGGCCCCCTAAAGATTGTGGCTAATCTCCCCTATAATGTGGGAACCCCTTTAGTGTTAAACTGGTTACAGGAAAAAGAATTTCTAACCCAAATGACCGTCATGCTGCAAAAGGAAGTGATCGATCGCATCACCGCCCGCCCCAGCCACAAGGTCTATGGCAGGCTTAGCATCATTATCCAGTTTTTAGCTGATGCGAAAAAATTGTTTGATGTGCCGCCCCATGCCTTCCGTCCACCCCCAAAGGTAATGTCGTCGGTCATTAACATAGCTCCTCTTTCCCAACCTAGGTACGCGACTGATATAGAGACCCTTGAAAAAATCACAGCCCTTGCCTTTAATCAACGCCGCAAAATGCTGCGCAGCAGCCTGAAGGATCTAAATTTAGATTGGGAAATGCTGAAAGAAACAGCTGGGATTCTGGATACCCATCGCCCCGAAAACCTAACAGTTCAGCAGTTTTGCGTCTTGGCAGGGTTTTTGCAATAGAATTAGGGGCTCTCCTAGATAACTAAAATAAATCCCCTTCATTCCATCGCTTCCTAGTCTCATTTACTATGAACTTATACACTATACAAAAAATACCCCTATCTTTTTACTAAAAATTATTTTATAATTACTATAGGTAAAATTTTTTATTAGAGGAGCTTGAAATGAAAAGAAGATCATTTTTTTTAATGTCAACTATGGCGGGTATTTTAAGTGTTGGGCCTATTATGTCTCCAGCCGAGGCAGGTAGATTTAGTTACGAGATTCATGATTCAGGTAAGACCCATTATGAACACGTTGTAGTTTCAGGAGAAGTGCCTACTGTAACAGAGCAAGAGGTCCAGGAGATTTTGCATCCTGGTACACTCTCTTTACCTGAAGTAAAAGACAAAGACCCGGTAAGAGCTCTTCAGGCACAGAGAATCCGTAAAAAGATTATTCGTCTCCATGACTTCACTGCATACTTAGCGGAAGCAGCTTCCAATTGTCCTAATGGATCTTATATGACAGCACAACTTACTGGAACAGAAAATGGCGTGCGGGGCATCTATGAATTCAAATTTTCTAAGGAAAATGTGGACTATACCCCCCCCACCACCTCTTCTTTTGATGATAGTAGGTTTTCTTTGAAAGATGTTAGCTACGAAGGTAATGTTGTATTTAAACCTAGCCAGCATGCTGGATCGGCTTCTGGCTCTGGTTCCAAATAAGTCTGTCTGAATAAAGACTTTAAAGGCCGCTGTTAGGAAGTCAAATTTTATTCAAAACGCCTATTCTTTAGAAGGTGTTTATGGCTTCTTAATAGGCGGATAATTAACCCAGGCTCTAGAAATAGGGCTTGGGTTTTTTATTTACGATTCTGCCACGTTATGATCTGGCTTGGCACTGGCGGGCCAGGGCTCGGACATATCTTGTAAGTGAAGGGATATTTTCTTAGTTGTTAAGGTGATTTCCGCATTATCGGAGAAAATGAGTCGAATTTCCTTGCCGCCCTTTTCCGCCCGAATGGTCAGTAAATTCATCGCACTATGATGATGCTCTTTAAAATCAAAGCCCTTATACGCCACATGGGTCACTTGGGAAAAAGAGACCCCTGTATGCACCCGTTCATATTCCTTTGTTAATTTGGAGGATATCTCCCACCTAAAACGATTGGCAAACATCAAGAACTGATGTGTCTCTTGATGAAAGTGCAAGCCCTGAACAGGCACAATCGCATCCTGCAAACAGGTGGCAATAATATCAATTTCCTGGACGTCTGTCGCCTGTAGTTTTAAGGGGTTTGTGGTCATTGTATTCTCCTGTTATTGAATTAGATTTTTTTATAACTACCGGACCACCCCGGCGAAAGCCGGGGTCCAAGAGAGCAAACAGCATTCAAGGCCTTGCCCGCGTTAGCGCTCTTGGACCCCGTTTTTCAACGGGGTGGTTCAAAAAGAGCTAAGTAAGAGACCTACTATAATGCTACTCTACTCCTTTTCGCGGCGTATGTCAGCCCCACATGCTTTTAGCTTTGCCTCGATACGTTCGTACCCTCGATCTAAGTGATACACACGACTGATGCTCGTTTCTCCATCTGCTGCAAGGCCTGCCAACACAAGCGCCACCGAGGCCCGAAGGTCTGTTGCCATCACAGGGGCGCCAGTCAAATGGGAAATACCCTTCACAATAGCGGTTGATCCATGAACCTGAATATCGGCCCCCATGCGCGTGAGCTCCGCCACATGCATGAATCGATTTTCAAAAATATTTTCTGTAATTGAGGAAGTACCATCTGCAATGGTCATCATGGTCATAAATTGCGCCTGCAAGTCTGTGGGAAACCCAGGATAGGGCTCTGTAATGATATCCATAGGTTTTATGGGAGAGTCATCTTTTTCAAGGCGAATCCCATTGGGGATTTCCTGAGTTTCCACGCCGGTTTCTCTAAGGATTGTCATCAGCGTTGGCAAAAGGGACATGCTGGTTCCTACCAAGTCCACTCGTCCTCGGGTCATCGCCGCTGCAATGGCATATGTACCTGTTTCAATTCGATCTGGGAGAATGGAATGGATCGCAGATCCCAATTGAGGCACCCCGGTGATGCGCAAAATGCTAGTACCGATGCCTTCAATCTTGGCCCCCATTTTCACGAGGCAGTTGGCCAAATCTGAGACCTCTGGTTCCTGGGCTGCGTTAATCAGCATCGTGGTCCCCTGGGCCAACGTGGCTGCCATCATCAGGTTTTCCGTTCCTGTCACCGAAATCAGAGGAAATACGAATTCAGCCCCATGAAGTCCCTTGGGGGCGCTTGCATGCACATAGCCATCTTTTAATTCAATGATAGCACCTAATTTTTCAAGGCCTTTCAAGTGTAGATCCACAGGCCGTGCGCCAATCGCACACCCCCCTGGCAGAGATACCTCTGCATGGCCACATCTGGCAAGCAATGGCCCCAACACCAATATGGAGGCCCGCATCCGACGTACTAACTCATAATCAGCACGCGTGTTAATGTTGCCTTTGGCCGTCATTGTAAGTGCCATCGTCGATGGTTCAATCCCATCAATACTGGGAATATGAATATCCACATTCAACGACCCCAATAGATTAGCCATACCCGTGATATCCGCTAAATGAGGCACATTGGTGAGTGTCAGAGTTTCAGGCGTTAACAAAGACGCCGCCATCAAGGGAAGCGCCGCATTCTTCGCCCCTGCAATGGGAATCGTTCCTACTAATCTTTTACCGCCACGAATAATAATCTTGTCCATTTATTTGCTTTCTTATTTTAAAACCTTGGGCAATGTCACGCCCTTTTGCCCCATATATTTCCCGGCGCGATCTTTGTAGGATACCTCGCAAGGCTCATTTCCCTTGAAAAACAGGAACTGACATACTCCCTCGCCCGCGTAAATCTTCGCCGGCAAAGGCGTTGTGTTGGAAAACTCCAGTGTTACATGCCCTTCCCATTCGGGTTCGAGAGGCGTTACATTCACAATAATTCCACACCGGGCATAGGTTGATTTCCCCAGGCAAATCACCAACACATCTCGAGGGATCCGGAAATACTCCATGGTGCGGGCCAGGGCAAAACTATTGGGAGGCAGAATACACACGTCCGTTTGGCGATCCACAAAAGCAGTCTCAGACATGTTTTTAGGATCAATGATGGCATTGTCCACATTGGTAAAAATTTTGAATTCATTGGAGACCCGGGCGTCATATCCATAGGATGACAGTCCATAGGAAATGGTCCCTGCTGCATGTTGGCGATCACAAAACGGTTCAATCATGCCGTGTTTTAAAGATGTCTCCCGGATCCACTTGTCTGATAATATACTCAATCTAATCCTCCCGAGTTTCTTGGGTTTTGCGAATACGCTGTTGTTGTTTACGTTTTAGTAAATTTTCTTTTAAAATCTTTGCCAATTTTTCCTGATGATTTTTCGCATACGAACTGGTCTTTTTTATCTTTGGTGGTTTTTCCGATATCATAGTAAAGCCTAAGATTTTTATTAAATAACCCTTAGTTTAACCACCCCCCACGAAGGTGGGGGCCACAACACCCTCTGGGTGGTACCTTTGAAAGTGCTACCGCACATGGATCCCCTCCTTCGAGGGGATGGTTCTAAAAATGTATAATATGTTGAACTCAACATAGTCATCTTTCTTGTATCCCATTTGATTTTTTTTTGAAAGCCCCTTGCAACAATTTTCTGGGTATGGCATGGTTTCTGCATTAAAAGCCACACCATTTCAAGCTGAACTATTTTAAAATGTAGGAAATTGAATGAGGCAATGAGGAGGGCAAGTGTACATAGATGTACATGCGCTCCGAAGTGACGAATTCAATGACTACAGTTTAAAAGAGGAAGCTTATGCCGTCGTAGCTCAGTGGTAGAGCACACCCTTGGTAAGGGTGAGGCCGAGAGTTCAATCCTCTCCGGCGGCACCATTTTCTCTCTCTATCTCTCCATAAATCCCTTGTATCCTGATCCCCGTTCGCTTAAGATGGAATTAAGAAAGTACAAAGGAAATACTATGGGGAAAAAAGCGTTTTATCTGTTAGCCCTGGTGGGGATGATTATATTAAACATCGGCTCCGCAAGTGCTAATCAGGATTTGATTATCAAAAAGGTACGGGTTAATAATGAATCCCAAAAGGCACGGTTCGTCCTTGATATGAATCGTAGTGCCTTGTTCAAGGTTCGCGAAGAAGGTAACGTGATCACCATTCAACTACCGGCAGATGTGGAGTGGCAAAGTCATAAATCCAAAACCTTTAAGAAAGGCGTCATCAAGGGATACACCTTGAAAAACAACCAGCTGAAGATCACTGTGCAGCCTGACGTTCATTTAAATACATCCTTCAAATTAGGACCCATGAAGGGATCTCATCGCTTTGTGATTGATCTTATTTTGGATGAAAGGCTTTCCCATATGCCGGAAGTCCAGCCTATTAAAAAAGAGAAAAAGGTAAGAACCAAAAAAGAATCCACCCTCTTTGTGGCTCCCTCCATCACCTGGAGTGCTGAAAAACAAAACTTCATCGCAGCCCCTCCCAAACCTGAAATGACTACCATCGAAGCTGAGGGCGCGGAACCATTAGAAATAAAAGAGATTCGCCTCGGGGTAGAAGGGGGACGCACGCGTCTGGTTCTCGAAACCAATCATCCTATACAGTTTAGGGCAGATAAAACACTCGAGGAAGTTAAGCTATATGCCCTCTCTGGCGCCAAATGGCCGGGGGCTGGGGCTCTCCCCTATGCCCAAGGCGCTGTTCATAAGTTATCCCTGGAGCAAGATGGTCAAACCCAATATCTAGATTTGAAAATCATTCCAGGCACCATCATTGATTGGGAAAATTTGGACACCAGCGATCCCCAGCATCCTCGGTATACCTTGGATCTAACAGTTCTCCCCCCGCCGCCCCATGACCATAGCTTGCGCCCC
Source organism: uncultured Hyphomicrobiales bacterium (assembly GCA_964402405.1). Taxonomy (GTDB): domain Bacteria; phylum Pseudomonadota; class Alphaproteobacteria; order UBA7879; family UBA7879; genus CAYOCE01. The sequence goes on from CAYOCE010000013.1 coordinate 18,463, forward strand.
GAGGATCGTGCCCTAAGACCTGCCCCTGCTGCTGAATCTGAGAATACGGATGAACCACAGGCTGAGCCTCAAGAGGCCGAAGAAGATTCAGAGCCTATCGATCCCAAGAGTGGTGTTTCAGAGCCCTTGGTGAAGAAAATCGAGGTCAAAGAAGATGCCCAAGGCACCCATCTGCACCTCCACCTCAGCATGCCCCAGGATTTCATGGTCAGACGCGATGGAAAGCGCGTGTGGGTTGAATTCCCCAAGATGAATTGGAGTCATATTAAGACCTCCAGTCAACCTGTGGGTCTGATTGAAAATTACTTCATTGATCAATCGGATCCTGAGAAAGCCTTCTTGGTGCTGAATATCAAGGATGGTGTTGTGCTAACAGGAGAAAACCTAATCCCCGCCGCTGGCAAAGTCCCTGCCCAATATGTTTTAACGATGCAAACTCGGGAAAAGATAGGCCCCCATTGGGGATTAGGCATCATGCCACCAGCTGCATCGACTGAGGGGTAATAGAAGATCCTTACGCAATCGACAAACCACCACCCCCACGCAGGTGGGGGCCCATAGCACCCTCTGGGTGATACATTGGAAAGTGCTACCGCATATGGATCCCCGCCTACGCGGGGATGGTTTATTAAGGGGAAGGCGGATGGACCCCGACTTTCATCGGGGTGGTGGTCCTCAGAGAATCCAGCACAAAAAACTTCCCCCTAAGCCGCTATCCCATGAATAAAGGGCACAAAAGCAACACCTAATACCGGTTTTATTTTTATCTGACCAGCTTTATCCTTAGTTACCACTGTCAGCACCTGAGTTTCGCCTTGGGGACCAAGGGGGATCACCATAATGCCCTCTGGGGCCAGTTCCTCTATCAACGCTGGAGGAATGGTTTCTGCAGCCGCTGTGACAATGATTTTATCATAAGGAGCATACTGCCCAAGCCCCTTTGACCCATCCCCTGTGAAGGCATGGATATTGTCATACCCAAACTTATGAAATTTCTCCTTGGCATGTTCGGTTAACCGGGGGAAAAATTCCAAGGTGTAGACCTCCTTCACCAACCCACTAAGGATAGCCGCCTGGTATCCTGATCCTGTCCCTATTTCTAACACTTTGTCGTTTGGATGCAGATGAAGGAGCTCGGTCATCAAGGCCACAATGAAGGGTTGAGAGATCGTTTGCCCCTCCCCAATGGGAAGGGCGGTATTAAGGTAGGCATTTTCCATATCTTGGGAATTTACAAACAAATGACGCGGCACTTGTCTAACTGCATTTAAAACTTTTGAAGAAAGATGGGAGATCCCCGTCTCTTTAGCAGTGGATCTAATTTCTAAATCAATCTCCTGCAGGAGTTGATCATATTCAACTTGATAGGGATACTCGTATGTGCTGACTATCATTTTCAGTCCCCTTTCTTGATTTAAAAGAAAAACTTTACTGTCTTAGATAGTTAGCAATACTATATCACAATAATTATAGAATTAAAGAGAAGATTGAGTTTTATTCATCGCAAGTGCCCAGCCAAAAACCATCCAGAAGGGAATAGCGCCCCAGGCATGGAAAAAGCTGGTACTGACCACAATGGGCCATAACTTTAAAAACAGCGCAACCAGCAATCCAATATAAAGAGGGTTATCTTTAAGAGTATGCCAGCCAGCAACTAATTTTTTTCCTCCGGTAATCAGCATTCCCAAAAACAACAGAAATCCTATTAATCCAAATTCTGCCAAGAATTCTAGATAAGTATTATGGGGATGATTCGCGCAGTATTGACCAGGATTTTCGGGGTGTTGCTCGGCACACATCTGATAGAAATTTCTTTTTCCAATTCCTATCAATGGTGATTTTAGGAAAAATCTCCAACTGGAAATAACATTCATTCCATATACGTGATTCTCAAATTCAGATACATTTTGGATTGTTTTCACGACATGTCGAGAAAGATAGGGAGATTTTTTAGCCTTATCAAGATATGGTTGATTCTGCCCAAAAAATAAGATAGTTCCAAGGATCAGGATAATCCCCCCCAGGCAGAAGCTGGTCTTTATAATAGGCTTAATGGGTAAATAATAGAGACAAAAAACAAAATATCCAAAAAGGAACAGCAAGAAAGCCATACGTTCCCCTGTACAAAAAATGATCCCCCCCAGCAACAAAGAAATAATCCCATAAACCCCGAGATAAACCTTATTTTCTCGAGCCTTCTGCCACAGAAATCCCAGAAGCGGAAATACGAGCAAAACTAACGTCATCCCCGCCCGTGGCATTTTATAAGGACCCGTTAACTGATTCCATAAATCAGGTCTACCAAATACGTCATGGCCGGAGAAAAGCTGCAGGTAAAGATCCCCTACCAAAAAAGAAACGGCTCCTCCAAGACTCATCAATAAAAATGATTGATTTTTGGAGTGCTTTATAAAGTAATATTGATACGCAAGGGCCAATAGAAAAAACCGGGGCCAGAGAAAAAGGCTGCTATTTAATTTAAGGGTTGGGACATCAATCAAAATTCGGATACTAACGTATGCCCATAGCACACAAGCAAATTTTACCCATAATGCCCGCCCCCAAGAAAAATCTCGGTTCATAAAACTAAGCAACAAGAATAAGATAGACACTAACCCTGCGGTAACATCTGCGGCAGAAACCCCCAAGGCAATAGTGATGGGCATTAAAATTAGGCATGCCCCCATAAGGTTTTCAAAAAAGTTTTTCATCAGCATAGACATAGATACAGCTTATACAGGGATAATATGGTCACTTAAATTACCTTTTCCCCTGTATACGGGATTTTTCGGGAGATTAAAAGGCATAAATGCGATTTTTTGGGGTTTAAGACATTATCCCCGTCCCAGCTTCGCATCGATGAGGCTTTTCAGAAGTTGGGTGGCAGGGAAATGGAGGGATAGAAATCACAAGAGCTGTTTTTTCTAATCCCTCTGTTTTTACTAAGAAGATCTTTCAGTATTATAAAACCCTGTGTTTTTAGAACATTCTTCTCTGTAAAAGAGCAGTGTGTTGGTTTATGATTGAGTGAATAACCAATTGACCTAAAGGGGTTTTTTCAGGGTCAATTTCAGAACCCATGGGATAGCCTTCATCTTCAAACATTTCTAAAGCAACATCCCCAGCGTCATGCTCCCTCTGCAAAAAATGTTGGAGGTATTTTTTGAATTCATAAGTATCTGGAAATCCTCGTAAAGGCCCCCTGGGATCATAAAGCCGTCTGATGTAAAAATTCATACATTCCTCACGTACGCCTTCTTCCAAAAGATTCCAATTTCCAATATCCAAATACATTAAGTGAGGTAAACTTTCCTCAATGTCCCGAATTTCTTGAACACTTATAATCGCATCATCTCTAGAATTTGCAAGGGAGAAGCTAGTCAACTGAGGGCAAAGCTTTACAAGGTCTCTAATAATCTGAGGGTTGGCATCCCTTACCCAAAGCTCTGTAAGCTGGTGTCGTTTGGGATGATCTGTCATGATCTCTACTATTCTTTGATCTACATAGTCCCTTTCTGGATCTACATAGTGCATCGAGTATGGTCTTAAGCGAAGATTAGGTAAGCGAAAATTAGGTAAGCGACGACTAGTTAAGCCAAGACTAGTTAAGCGCGGCAAATTTAAAATCTGAGGAAGATAGCTATGATAAAAATACCACACAGTAGTTATTGTTAAATTAGAAATAGGAACATTGTTTTGAAGAAAGAAGTCTATTAAAAGTTGGCTTACCGCTCCTTTATAATGCGTCAAGTGACACAATTTTCCGATATCTCTAGCTTGTTCATTGGGTAAGATTTGCTTAATACCTGCGGATAACTTCTGAAGGTTTCTCAATTTCACCAATGATTCAAATACACGAGGTTCCTCACTTACCCCTCCTAAATCCAAATCCTCTAGGTTTGGAAAAGCCCTCACAACTTTATTAACTGTATTTTTATCTATTCTAATAGATCCCTCAATGGTAGATCCCTCAATGGTAGATCCCTCAATGGAAAATCTTTTTACATCCCATCTGCT
>CAYOCE010000013.1:22579-32003 GCA_964402405.1 uncultured Hyphomicrobiales bacterium
TAGATCCCTCAATGGTAGATCCCTCAATGGAAAATCTTTTTACATCCCATCTGCTTTCATTGGGTAGAATTTTTCCTAATATTATACCACAGTAAAGAGTTTTATTTTTATCCAGACGTGGATGGAGCTCTAAAGATACATTTTCTTTAAGTGATAATATCTCTAACTGATTCAAATTTTTAGAGGATCGAAAAGGGTCTTCATCCGTTTGATCTACGAAGATCCTCACGCGATTTCCATCTTGTTCAACTGAGATTGGATCTGCACATTGCACACTCACAAACGTTGGAATAATTGCTATCAAAAAGGCTAGAAATTTTATGTATTCTTTTTTCATGATGGTCTCCTAATAATTTATATATGTTACTAGGAATATATAGTAATTAAATAAAAAAATACAAGTATAAAAAACCTAAGTTTATTTCTTTGTGTTTTACAAATAACTCCTCGGAGTACTAATGTCTTATCCCCGCCCCAACTTCGCATCAATGAGACTTTCCAGAAATTGCGTTGGCGTTAGGGATTTGGGTTCGGCCAAGGCTTGGTGATAGATGACCGTTGAGGGCGCGAGGGATGGTAACGTATTCGCCTCGATGATCATGGTCACCCCCGTGCGTAAATTAAAGAACGCATCGAGACGCGCGTAGTTTTCAATGCCCAACGCCTTGGCCGTTTTTTCAATAGCGCGCTTTAAGGTGTTTGTCATTTCTTCTGAGATAACTTCTGTAGGGGGAGGCGTGATGTTGACGCCAGTGCCGCCCTGGAGTTTTTCCTCAAGACTCAAGACGGATCCTTCTGCCACGGTTAGACTGGGGGAGAGGGAATGATAAACACCATTTCGCTCTACAACTCCCACTGTCAGTTCCAGCCATCCTGTTTTAGAGATATGTTTTAGCTTCTTATTTTTAATGAATATTTGATCTGTCTCGATAAAGGGTTCTAGGATATAACTTGCCACCATCAAATCCTGGGGCATTTCAATGGGATCCTCTTGCCCCACGAATGTATTAGGGGGAATATAAGGAGATTTACGCTGAACCAGCTTCACGTATTTTTCAAGATCCATTCTATTTTCAAGGCGTACAATACCTGCGGAACACCCGTCATTTTGAGGTTTAATAATACAGCTAGTTGTATCCCATTCCTTTACTAACTTGGTCCAAAAACTATGGTAATCATTAGTGGTATACCCTTCGAGTTGCCCCATGTGAATGATACGTTTGGGGGCAGTGATGATTTTGGGGTCCCCCATTTGCTCGACCGCCAAGCCTGTTAAATACTTATCCATACACAGCTCGGAGGCCCGAGGACCGGATCCATTATAGGAAATTTTATGTTCATCCAATTTTTGCTGCAGACGCCCGTCTTCTCCAATGCCGCCATGGAGGCCCAAGAACAAAAAGGCCCCAGCCTTATGGGTTGATTCTAAAAAGGCATCTAGGCTTTGTTTCGTGGGCATATTTTCAGAAAACAATCCCAACCCCTCCAGTCCCAAGGCTGCCCGAATACCAGGCACCCATTGCTGTAGACGGGCATGCACGGATGACGCTGTGAGGCAGTTTTCGTGCACCTCTTCAGCTGAGTGATTCAGGATATACGCATAAGGTACTTGCCAAACGGCATCATGCATATCCAGGAAATAAGGCTGTGGCAGATACTTTTTGGAATGCGTTAATTTCAACCACGCATTGGTGCCACTTTTCAGGGACATTTGACGCTCTGCCGTGGCGCCAGCAAACAAAACCCGCACGGGTTGTTTTCCCTGAGTTATAGCAGCAGAAATGATTTGGGGGGGCGTAATGCCACACCGCTGGCAGGCATGATTGACGATATACAGCAATAGATCCCGGTGACTCATGCCCATTTTAGAAGCCTGCTGAAAGATAAAGCTGTTTTGTTCCATGCCGCTAATGGGATTGAAATCAGTAAACAAAATGCGACCATCTTCCAGATACCATCCATCCAGCCGCGCAAAATCCTGCATGCCAAATAGGGTAAACAATTCCTGAGCCTGATGGCGGATTTGATCCACAACCCTATCCTCAAAATGGGGAGGACATGGCCACTTGGTGTTGTGGGTAGGCAAATATTTACGCCGGTAATCAAAAATGGCGTCGCCTTCATAGGACACCTGAATCTCATTAGGCACCAAGGCCACAGGCTGATTTTCCATATTTTCCAAAACAATGACGGTGAATTCACGACCTTTACAGAAAGGTTCTAGAATCGCCTCAGATCCCACATTCATGGAAAATAGCACATTTAGTTTTTGCAAGGCTTCTTCAGGTGTCTTGACCGAGAAGACGCCGATAGAGGATCCTCCCGCCACCGGCTTTACAATGGCTCGGGTTAAATGATGGGATTGGAAAAACCGAGTGATAAGGGCGGCGTTCTCGGGATCTCCCTTATGCAGCGATAAAGAGGATAGGGTTGGGTATCCATTTTCCCGCAATAATTGTGCTGCCTCAGCCTTATGAAACATTTTCTTACAAGCCTTGCTATTTGATGCCACAAAGGGAATGTTATGATCCTCTAGGAATTTCTGTAGAGTGCCATCCTCTCCAAAGGCGCCATGGATCGCGGGAAACACCAGATCAACCTCCTGCAATTGACGAATGGCTTGATCCTGGGTTAAGACGCCCCCCACCTGGGAAAGCTTGAAATCAAAGTCTGCAGGGGTGTTGGAATAAAGTTGTCCCGTGGAAATACTATAGAAATTCAAATCCATATCCACATAGAAAGGCAGGATTTCAATGCCCCCATACCCCAGATGGTCCAAAACAGATCGAGCTGAATTCAAAGAAATACCTCGTTCCGGAGAAGGCCCCCCACAAATCAATCCAATACGGAAGGCAGGACCCTGGAGTTTTTGTTCCGATGAACAATACACCTGTTGATCCAAAGGCGTAATCTCACTCAAGGCACGCATCATATCCCCTTTGGCATCTTCCAATAATTGAGTGTTTTGAAGGTTCATAAAATAACCATCCTCTAGACCAAAGTATCGACATAACCGCAGATCTGTATCAGCCGTAATGACCCGCTTTCCCGCAATAATTTCACTGATCCGCGCCCGCGGTACATGAATTGCCCGTGCCATATCGCTTTGAGATAAATTATTAGGTTTTAGGAATTGGGTTTCCAGAATATGACCGATGTGTGTTGACATTATGTCCTCCGATAGGGTTAGTCTTCAAAAGGATTGTATCGCGTCACGGATCACAATACAAGGAATATTTTGAGAGTAAGAATTAGATCCTGTTCTAATACTATAGTTTTGCATCTCTTGTAACATTACAGCATCATAGTATATAACTAGCTATTGCTTAATCATTGTATAAACTAAGGAACTCAAAATGCTGCTCCAAATTCATGAACCCGGAGACATCCTCTCCCCCAAAAAGGAGGAGGATATTGCCATTGGAATTGATTTGGGGACAACAAATTCAGTCATCGGGTTATCACGCCATCAAAAACCTTTTGTCTTAAAAAAGGATTCCCCTGATTCAGGAATTATTCCGTCAGTGGTGGCTTATTGTGAGGATCGTACTCTCGTGGGACAGGAGGCGCTTAGTATTCCCGAGAGTTTTGTCGTCAAATCTGTAAAACGATTGATGGGAAAAGGATTTAAGACTGTTCAAGATACCTTAGAAAATAAGACCTTTGATTTTGTTCCAGATCAAAATCCTGAGGATGTTTTAAAATTCCGGGTACAAAATAAAATTCTAACCCCCATTGATGTCTCTGCAGATATTCTGAGGTTTTTAAAAGAACGCGCAGAATTAATATTAGGACACCCTGTCCATAAGGCTGTTATTACTGTCCCTGCCTATTTTTCAGAAAGTGCTCGGGTTGCCACTAGAAATGCCGCGCAACTTGCGGGACTTGAAACTCTGAGATTACTAAGTGAGCCAACGGCCGCTGCCGTGGCCTATGGTTTGGATAATCATAACGATGGCATTTATGCTATCTATGATTTGGGGGGAGGCACCTTTGATTTTTCCTTGCTCCGCTTTGAAAAAGGAGTGTTTCAAGTGCTTGCTACAGGGGGGGATACAAACCTAGGGGGAGACGACTTGGATTACCTATTGGCCAAGGAAATTGCTATTCGCTTGGGGAGAACTGTAGAAAACCTAACAGACTCAAATTTCAAATGCCTCCTCGGGTTTGCAAGGTTTATTAAAGAAGACCTTAGTTCTAAAAAAGTGGGGATTTGGCCTATACCGGATGCTTTAAAAAGTATTACCACTCAAATAAAAGAGGTTTCTTTTACCCTAGGGGATCTAGATACCTTATTTGACCCCCCCTTGAATACCACGCTAAAAATTGCAGCAGATGTTCTAAAAGATGCGGGAGTTCCTGTTTCTACGGTGGATCAAGTGATTTTGGTGGGGGGATCAACCATATCCCCAAGTGTGCAAAAGAAAGTCCATGGATTTTTTGGAAAAGAACCTCTGTGCTCGATTAATCCTGAGGAAGTGGTGGCCTTGGGGGCCGCCATTCAAGCAGAAGCCTTAACCCAGGGATCTACTCATTTGTTATTAGATGTAACCCCTTTATCCCTGGGGATTGAAACCATGGGGGGCGTTGTGGAAAAGATCATTTTTCGGAATACCCCCCTTCCCGCCTCCCATACTCAGGAGTTTACCACCCATCAAGATAATCAAAGAGCCATGGCAATTCATGTCCTGCAAGGGGAAAGCGATAAAGTCACAGAATGTAGATCCCTGGGGCGATTTACGCTGACAGATATTCCCCCGATGCCGGCAGGCCTCGCCCGCATTGCCATTACTTATACGTTGGATGCAGATGGATTATTGAGCGTCACAGCCACTGAAAAAACAACCGGCATATCCCAGCATGTTGAAATAAAACCTTCTTATGGGTTGGACATGGATGAAATGGCGCGCTTGTTGGGGGTAAGGTAAGGGGGACCACCCCCGCGGAGGTGGGAGCCACAGCACCCTCTGGGTGATGCCCCAAAAGTGCTACCGCAAATGGACCCCCGCCTCCGCGGGGGTGGTTCGAGAAGGTGACGAAGAGGGGTCTAGAAAAATACGAACCATCCCCCTTAACAAACCATCCCCGCGAAGGCGGGGATCCATGCAGCGGTAGCTTTTTCAACGGTTTCAAGGTAGGTTACCGCCGTGTAGCGCTACGCGCTACACCCTCGAAAGTATTGTAAATAAAAGGATTATGAAAAAGTCATGCCGTGTGGCGCTACGCGCCCCACCCCATATTTATATCCCCCGCGAACCATTCCCGCGGAGGTGGGGGGCCACAGCACCCTCTGAGTGATGCCCCAAAAGTGCTACCGCAAATGGACCCCCGCCTCCGCGGGGGTGGTTCGAGAAGGTGACGAAGAGGGGTCTAGAAAAATACGAACCATCCCCCTTAACAAACCATCCCCGCGAAGGCGGGGATCCATGCAGCGGTAGCTTTTTCAACGGTTTCAAGGTAGGTACTGCCGTGTAGCGCTACGCGCCCCACCCCATATTTATACCCCCCGGAACCATTCCCGCGGAGGCGGGAATCCACAGCATCCTCTGGGTGATGCCCCAAAAGTGCTACCGCACTGTGGATCCCCTCCTCCGAGGGGATGGTTGAATAAGGAGGGGAGGATTAGAAAAAAACTGGTAACTCTACCAATCCCCTCAAGTAGTTCTTCATCTCTTCTTTTAATTTTTCAAGCCCTTCCACAGAAGTCGATTCAGCCCGCATCATAATATGATCCTGGGTGTTGGAGGCTCGGAGTAACCACCAGCCTTGATCATTTTCAACCCGGACACCATCTAAATCATTAAAAGGAATATTTTCTTGGGTTAATCTTTCTGCAACGGATTTTATAATGTCAAATTTTTGGTCATGGGAACAGGGAATAACTATTTCAGGGGTTTGAAAATAGTGGGAGGGGAGATCTTTGAAGGCCAGCCAGGTTGGATTTTTGGAGATAATATCAAGAAGCCTCATCGCCCCATAAATACCATCATCATAGCCGTAATACTTGTCTCTAAAAAACGTGTGTCCGCTGACCTCGCCCCCAAAAACCGCATCTATCTTGGCCATTTCGGCTTTGATGGTGGCGTGTCCTGTTTTCCACATGATGGGGGTTCCCCCTAAGGCCTTTATTTTATCTCGCACGGCATTAGTGGTTTTCACATCATATAGGATCTTAGCCCCTGGATTATTTTCTAAAATATCCTCTAGAAAAATCTGCATGAGCTCTTCGGAATTAATAATGCATCCCTGGTGATCCACCGCCCCTAGCCGATCCCCATCGCCGTCAAAGGCAATACCAATGGTGGCCCCTAAATCCTGAACCGCTTGAACTAACTGGGTAAGGGTTTCAGGATCGCTGGGGTCAGGATGGTGGGAAGGAAAGGTCCCATCAATTTTAATATTCAAAAAATGATGCTCAGCGGGAATATGTTCGGCTAGTTTTTGAACCACTTCTCCCGTTGCCCCATTGCCTGAATCCCAAACGATAGACATTTTAGCCGCTTTAATTAAAGGGGGATTTAGGTCCTGGGTAAGGCGTGTCACATAAGCGTCCATTAAATCAACGGTATGAACAGCCCCTGGATCTATAGGGTTCTCAAAAGCTTGTTTTAGAAGGATGGGTAATTTTTGAATATTCTCCCCATAGAAAGGACCTTCTTTCAGACAAAACTTGAATCCATTATGATCCGGGGGATTATGGGAGCCTGTGATCATGATGCCCCCCCTCACCTCTAAAGTCTCTACGCCAAAATACAACAGGGGTGTGGGGCCTATGCCTAAGTCCTGTACATCCACGCCACTCTCGATGAGTCCTTGGATTAAAGCATGGGCCAAGGATGGGGAGCTAAGCCTGCCATCACGCGCCACAGCCACAGATCGACCGCCATGTTGCAAAATATAATGACCAAAGGCAATGCCAATGGACCAGGCATCTTGGTCTGTTATCGTTTTTCCATAAACACCCCGAATATCATACGCCCTAAGGATTTCAGGATTCATCATATGAGGTTTGGAAAATTTGGACATTATATCTCTCGGCCCAGCCGTGGAGGTCTTCCCAAGGAAACATAGTCTAGACCTTGCTCTGTCACATCCTGGGGATTATAAAGATTCCGTAAATCGATCAGCAACGGATGATTCAATTGCGTTTTTAATTTGTGGAGATCAAGAGACCGAAATTCATTCCATTCCGTCAGAATAATAGCCGCATCACATCCCCGAGTTGCGTCCTCCGTCGAATGACACCATTCCACATTCGGCAAAAATTCTTTGCCGTTCTTCATTCCTTCTGGATCGTAGGCCTTGATATGATATCCCGCCTGTTGCAAAGCGGGGATAATATCCAGACTAGGGCTGTCCCGCATATCGTCTGTATCGGCCTTGAAGGTTACGCCCAAAATCCCCAGGGTTTTGCTTCCTTTCCTAAGGGTCGATATAATCTTGGTTGCCATATCCTTTTTGCGGCGTTGATTGGCGTCCACCACAGCAGTGATAATACTTAAATTCGCCTTATAATCAGCCGCTGTTTTTAAAAGGGCAATGGTATCCTTGGGGAAACATGATCCCCCATATCCTGGCCCCACATTTAGAAACTTTTGCCCAATGCGGGAATCAAGCCCTATACCCCGCGCCACATCCTGTACATCTGTTCCTGTGGCTTCACAAAGATCCGCAAGCTCATTAATAAACGTAATCTTTGCTGCCAAAAAACTATTAGCCGCATACTTGATTAATTCCGCGGTTTCTGGGGTTGTATATAACATCGGGGTATTGCGCTGTACCAAGGGCTGATAAAGACGGCGCATCAGGTTTTCTGCACGATGGGTATAGGTCCCCACCACCACACGATCCGGCATCATGAAATCCTCAATGGCCGATCCTTCCCGGAGAAACTCAGGATTAGAGGCCACGTCAAACTCTGCCTTTGGATTTGTAGTGGAAATTAGTTTTTGCAGTTTATTGGCAGTATCCACAGGCACCGTGGATTTTGTGACAATCAACGTATATTGGGCAATGGACTTTGCAATTTCTTCGGCTGCGGCAAATACATATTTTAAATCCGCAGATCCATCCTCATCGGTGGGGGTTCCAACGGCAATAAAAACAATCGCTGCATTCTGCACAGATTCGGGTAAGTTTGTTGTAAACTTTAGACGTCCTGCCTCTCGGTTTCGAATAACCAAGGAATCAAGGCCAGGCTCATAAATAGGCATTTGATTTTTATTCAACATGTCTATTTTCTGAGCATTGGCATCTACACACGTTACATGAAATCCTAACTCGGAAAAGCATGCTCCTGAAACCAATCCCACGTACCCTGTTCCAATGATAACAATTTTCATCCTACAAACCTTTCTTAATTATTATTTAGATCTTTTAAAATGCACTGGGTGGTTTCGCGCAAATCAGGATCCCGTAAGGAAAAGGCGATATTGGCTGCCAGCAACCCTTCTTTGGACCCACAATCAAACCTTGTTCCTTCAAAGGAAAAACCCTTGAGGCCCACCTTAGAAATCATTCTAGCAATAGAATCCGTTAATTGGATCTCCCCCAAAGCCCCTGTTTGCTGGGCCTCAAGATACGTAAAGATTTCTGGATGCAAAACATATCTGCCAATTACTGCCTTTGAGGATGGCGCACGGGATGGTTTTTCAATCACGTTTTTAGCAACAACCAAAGGTCCTTCCTCATGATCCACATCCAGCATCCCATATTTATGGGAGTCTTCAGAAGGGACATCCATTACCGCCACCATATTCCCCCCATCATAAGCCCCGAGCATTTGTTTTAAGCAGGGTTGTGCCCCCAAAATAAGGTCATCCGCTAAAATGACGGCAAATGGCTCATTTTGAATCAAATTCCGGGCACACCAAACGGCATGTCCTAACCCAAGAGGTTCTTGTTGACGAATGTAGGATATACACCCTGGGGTCACCACCATGTCTTGTACCACTTTTAGTGCCTCTTCTTTGCCGCGGGCCTGCAGAATAGCATTAAGCTCATAGGAGTGATCAAAGTGATCCTCAATCGCTGCCTTTCCTCGACCTGTCACGAAAATAAATTCCTCAATTCCTGCGGCGCGTGCTTCCTCAAAAGCATATTGAATCAAGGGCTTATCCACAACTGTTAACATTTCTTTAGGCATGGATTTAGTGGCAGGTAAAAACCGGGTTCCCAGTCCGCCTACCGGAAAAATAGCTTTTCGAACTTTATATTTCATGGAGTTTCCTTAAAAAATAAGATGGTTTTATATAGCCAGGTTGTCACAGAAAAATCAATACTCGAGTTTTGAGTTATCCAGGGTTTATTATCAATTATCGTGAATTCAACTCATAATTGTCTTCTCCTATCAAAACGCTTTGGATATGGACAAACCAATAACTAAAATGGAGCAGATTTTTGGAAGAAAGGGGAATTATGGCCT